>JAOLAV010000017.1 GCA_028338895.1 Fidelibacterota bacterium | reverse complement strand
AAAGCTCGTTTGAGTCCTCGCTTTGGTATATCACATCCAATATCAGATAACGATGTTTTGTATTTTTATTACGGTCATTTTTCACAACTCCCAACCTTTCAATATGTTTATGCTAAAATAAACTCAAAAGCACAATCAACCTATCAAGTTTTTGGTAATCCTAATTTAAATCCAAAAACTACTGTGCAATATGAGATTGGAGTAAAGCATCGTTTTAGTGAAGATCAGGTTTTTGAGTTAAAAGCATATTGGAAAGATATGTTTGATTATGAGACTTCTCAGACGATTAAGCCTTCAAATCCAAAATATGCAAATTTATCCTTTAATATGTATTTTAATGCTGACTATGCTAGATCAAGAGGGATAGAAGCAGTTCTGAAAAGTAGAATTTTAGCCAACTGGTATTTAGACCTTAATTTTAATTATAGCCTTATTACGGGTAAAAGCTCATCTCCATTAGATAATTTACTCGTGCAGGCAGGACAAATTTCAGAGAAGCCACTAGGTGAGAGCTACATGAGCTGGGATAGGCCATTTCATTTTTTTGCAAACCTTTCATATTCAAATCCTAAAAACTGGGGTGCTTCAGCTAGAATAGAATATGAATCCGGTAGGAGATATACTCGATCTATACAAGACACGATACTTTTTATCAATGACCAAGCTTATTATGATGGGCCGAGAGAAGACAATAAACCTTTTTCAGAAATAAGTAAAACAGCAAAGAAAAATATTAATTTGAAACTATACAAAACAGTTAATTGGGATAGGTTTAAAATTAAAAGTTATATTGAGGTTGAAAACTTAATGAATCGTCAAATTCCGAGGAGAGTAAATCCTTTTACTGGGTATGGTTATGAGCCAGGTGAAATATATGGTTATTATTTAATAAATAGTCCAAATCCGAATCAAGATCCATCAAGATACAATAAACCAAGGTCTATGGAAGTTGGGTTTCAATTTATATTTTAATGTTTAAAATCATTTTTAAATCCATTCTAACTCTGGTTATTGCTTTACCATTGTATTCGCAGAATCTTTTTCCCATTTTAGGAGGACAAAGAGTTGGAACATCTGTTTTTACCTTTTTGAATATAGGTGTTAGTGCCAGAGCGATTGGTATGGGGGAGTCAGTTGTTGCCTTAAACCAAGGAGCTTCTAGCATTGCTTACAACCCTGCTTCTATTGCACAATTAGATAAAACAGAAATATTTATTTCTAAAGTTGACTGGCCAGCAAATATCAATTATGACTATTTAAGTATGAGTAAAAAGATATTTGGAAGACATTCTTTAGGTTTTAATTTTGGTATTTTGCATATGGAGCCAATGGAAGAAACAACAGAGTATCATCCTGAGGGAACAGGGCAATATTTTGTTTTTCAAGATAGGTTTATTGGTCTCACATATGGTGCTGAAATGACAGATAGATTCAGCTTTGGAGTTACGCTCAAGCATGTTTCAGAGCAACTTGCTGAAGTTGAAATGAATGCAGTTCTGCTCGATGTTGGAACTTTTTATTGGACAGGATTTGGTTCTCTAAGATTTTGTGCCTCACTTTCCAATTTTGGTAAAGAAGTTTCTCCTCGTGGAAAGTATTCAAGAACATTACTGGACCAAAATTCGGGTTCGGAGATAATCGAAGAGACATCTTTTGCGAAATTTTCACCACCAACTTTATTTCGAGTTGGTTTGGCGTTAGATCCTATAAAAAAAAGGAATCATCGTTTAACATATTCTTTACAACTAAATCACCCTGTTGATAATGCAGAATATATTGTGACTGGTGCTGAATATCTTTTTATGGATTTATTATTTTTAAGATCTGGATATAAATTTAATAAAAATGAAGAGAATTTCACCTTTGGAGTGGGTTTAGATATTTCAATTGGACCTTATGATTTTACAATAGACTACGGATATGCAAACTTGGATCACCTTTCAGATCCAAAACGTTTTAGTCTAGGTTTTAGTTTATAATGTATAAGTTTTTTTGTTTCTTTGCCTTACTGCTTATTGGCTCTTGTATGGATAAATTTAATATACCTGCTAATATTGAAAATCAAACGGATAATAATTTGAATGCTGGAGATACTTCTTTTGTGCAAGTAAACCCTGTTTGGAGAAATGGATATGGTTTTGTAAAACCTATCGAAATTTCTATTGCTCAGGATGGTAGAATTTTTATTGTTGATAGTGCTTCTAGCTCAATACATGTTTTAAATCAGGATGGTGAAAGGCCTGTTGGTTTTGAGGCTCTTTCTAACTTAACAGATGAAGCTAGTCTATTGATTAATCCGACTGATGTTGACATTGATAAAAAAATGAACGTCTACTTTATTGATGGGTCTGAAAGAGTTTTTGTCTGGAATCAATACTGGAATGAAATTGGAATTAAAAATGTTTCTATATCGGGAGTTTTTACACATATTGAAACCCAGGCCGATACATTTGTTCAATATGGAACAAACCTTTGGTTCACTCTATTAAATAGTAATGAATGGGCTGCGAAAGAAATAAATAGAGAAGAGAATCAAGGTATTATTGATTCGTTAATTAATCCTCACATATTTTATGATGGTAGTGATGAAATGAATCGTTATCTAGATAACTTTTATAATTCTGAACTAAGTACTTTTTCTGGATTAACAACTACCTATAATTCTGATAACCATATTTTTGTTGCAGATAATTATGGTGAAGTAGAGAACCAACATCGTATTATTGAAATTAATTTTCAGAGATCAATGCTTTTAGAATTAAATAATAGTGAGTTTGTATGGGCTTTTCGGGGTCAATTTGGATCTACGGTAAAAGGCTTCGGTACTGGTGCTGGTACGGTAAATAAACCACTAAGCCTTGATATGGATTATCAAGGGAATCTTTACTATACTCAAGAAGGTGACTTTTTCTCTGTTCATATGATTAAACCTAACTTATCAGGTGATTTTGCTACATATACCTCTGGTTTTCAGCCAAGTTCCGATGATATTATGAGTGGTGAATTATTTAAAAAACCAGTTGATATCTCTTTAGATAATAATAGGAATATTTATGTTGTTGATAAAGAAGAGATGTCTATCACCGTTTTTAATTCGAATGGAAAATATTTTAAAAAAGCAGGATTAGTTGGAGATAGCCTTTCTATGCTAAGTAATCCAGTGGCCGTTGCAATTGATGATAGAGGTGTCCTATATGTTTGTAATGATGGTGATAATTCTATTTATAGGTTTAAATTATCAAACTCTTTAGATGAAGATCTAAAGCCAGAAGATTAATGACAAGACTTTCAAAACATATTTTTACATACATTTTTACTACTATTGCTTGTTTTTCGCAACAGAGTGATGTCTCTTATCTTCGTTTTTTTGAAAGTGATTATTATTTTAAAGCAGATTTATCAATGATGTCTACTGAAAGAAGAGGTAAAAGTCATTTAGCCATTAGTTATAATGATAGAGACCAGCCGGTAAAAATAGAAAGGGTCTCAGCATCGGGTATTATTGAAAAACGTGAAATGCTAAAGTATGATAACTTCGGAAAAATACTCGAAAGAGGAGAATATACCGATAGGTGGAAGTATCTAAGTCTAATTGTTTATGGTGATGATGAACCTTGGAGTAAAGAATATCGTATTTGGCGATTTAAAGCAAACGAGCCACTCTCTTTTACAGACCAACAAACTTATTTTACGGTTAAAGATGGCATGCAAGTATCAAAAATTGTATTTCAAACAGTGGATGGTCAAAAGTACGGTCAAATTGAATTAGACTATGATTATCTTGGTAATCTCAAAGAGGAGCGTTGGAGGGATCTACCATCTGCCCGTGTAATTAGACGCTTTAGATATAAATTTGAACATATGTATAATTATATAGAACCTCATATCGTAATTCAAATATGGGAGTTTGGCCATGATGGCGAATTAATATCTCATGTTGCCGTGGACCAGGCCCCAGCTGATCAATTATATAAAACTCCACCACCAAGGACTCATAATACGCTAGATGAAGTTGATATCATTGCAAAAGAGATTAAAGAGCGCCGTATTATAATGCCTTATGCTTCAATTATTCCTAGAACTGAATATGATGAGCTAATATTAGTTAATGGAGACAGAATCTTAGTTGATTTTATTGATATATCAGACAATGGTATAAAATTTAGAATGGACCAAGAGAATGATCTCCTTACTATGCCAATACATCGTGTCCGTACTTTGAGATCACGTATGGGTGATGTAATTTATCCAAAACCAATGCATCTAATGACAAAATGAAAACATCGATAATTATAGCTATATCACTAATATTTAATTTTTCTTCAGCGCAAGATTATCCACCACCAACAGATTTAATAACAATACCAACTGCTGGTACTTTGATGCGTGGTAGTTTTTCAATGGATATGCGTATTCAAGATGAAGGAGGGTTAATACTAGGTTTAAGCACAGGTATCACCGATCGATTCCAATTTGGACTTTCATTTGGCTCGCCCAATCTCATTGGAGATGAGAAACTTAATTGGTACCCAAGACCTGAAGCTAAATTGAAATATTTAATTATAAATGAAGACCTTTCGCTACCGGGTGTTGCTTTAGGGCTTAATACGCAAGGTTTTGGGAGCTATAACGATAGCTTAGAAAGATACGAAACAAAAGCTTTTGGATTATATTTAGCTGGATCTAAAAATTGGAGATCTCCTCTAGGAAACCTTGGGGTTCATTCCGGAATAAATTATAACTTTCTTGAAAATTTAGATGAGGATGAAGATCCCAACCTTTTTTTCGGTTTAGATCTCGAATTAAACCCGGAGCTTTCAATTTTATTAGAATACAATAGTGCTTTAAATGAGAATGAGATGACCGCTAAAACAATGTCTATTAATAGTGGAGGGTATTTAAATGCTGCTGTTCGCTGGTCTTTTGTTGAGTCGCTTTATTTAGAGCTTGATTTTAATAACCTTTTATTTGATGATAAGCAGGTTGATTCCTTTAAGCGTGAAATTAAAATTACCTATATCGAGTATTTCTAAGCAGACTTTATAAGAGATGAAGCTTTTTATTCTATTTTACGTATTTCTTTTTTACGCAGTTTATGGGGAAAACTCAACCTTCGAAAAAGGGGTGACCTTGTATAATATCAGGGCAAAAAACTCCATTGGTTTAAAGGTGGATCCGCAGTACATAAATGATGCTATCGCTAATTTTTCAGCAACCTCTGAAAAAAGTAAAAATAGATTAGAATCGGATATATACTTATTAAAATGTTATTATTTTAAAGGAAAATTTATTTTACAGCATCCAAAAGAAAAAAAAGCGATGTTCAGTAAAGGTAAAGATTTAGGGCAAGAATTAATAAAGACTTTTCCTAATTCTACCGGTGCTTATTATTGGTATTTAGTAAACTTAGGAAGTTGGGCGGAAGAGTATGGGATTATTGCAGCAGCAAAAGAAGGTGTTGCTGATTTGATGTTAGAATATTCAAATAGAATGATTGAATTAGACTCTGATTATGAAGATGGTGGGGGTTATTTCTTTCTTGGAGCGGCTCATTTTAAATCCCCTTATATCCCTTTTCTTTTATCTTGGCCCAATAATAAAAAAGCGATTCAATATCTTACATTAGCATATGAAACAGGTGAAAAAACAGCGACTCAAACAGTCTACTTAGCGCAGTCCCTTGAAAAAGAAGGACAAAAAAACAGAGCGATTACTTTATTAGAAAATTTGATATCTCAGCAATTTTCTAGTTATCGAGTTGTAGAAGATTTTGAACAACATCAAAAAGCTAAAAATTTATTAAAGAAGTGGGTTTCATGATATGAAGTATATTGTATCCCTCGTCTTCTTCTGTTCCTTTTTACTGTCTCAAGATGACTCTATAAAAATTTATTGGAATAGTTTGTCAACTGCTGCCACAGTTGGTGTTCCAATAGCAGATGATGAGTCCCTTGAAGGGGGCAGAATTCAGGTTAAAGTAAGCTTTGATCAAGGGAAGAATTTTAATGATCTTGGTGATAAGTTTACAATTGAAGGTAATGATATAGATGATTTAAAAGAAGTCTCTATATCTCAAGAACTTTTTGAATCAAGTACTGGTTTTGCAGAAGGAGGCATTGCCCAATTTATTGCTCAGGTGTGGGATAGAGCTGGTAATAGCACTACTGGATCTGTCAGCGATAGTGTCCTTAATATTGATCAAACTCTTCCGGAAAGTGTATCTCTTGTACTTACCTCATCAAATACCATTAATCCAAATATGGTAATGCCTGGAGATTCAATAACATTTCAATTCAGTACAAATGAAAATATATTAGCTCCTCTTTTTATTATCAATGGTGAGGAGTATGAAAATGCTGTCGGTCTGGGTAAATCATGGATGTTCATTTATTTTTCAGATGAAGCAGATGATGGGCCCATTAATTTTAAAGTTGTTTATAAAGATCTTGCAGGAAATCCTGGTATAATTATTTCTGAGGCCTCTGATTCGAAAATCATTACAATGGATGGTACAGAGCCCGAACTATCTGAGGTTACACTACTTACTTCTAATGAGTTTGATTCGACATTGGCAATTAAAGGAGATACTGTTTTTCTTAATTTTAATAGCTCTGAGAAAGTAACAGATATAAATATTTTACTAAACTATACGGAAGCAATAATTCATAAAGAGTCAGAACTCGAATTTACTTATTATCATATTTTTACTGAAAGTGATTCAGAGGGTGTGATTCCAATTGAAGTCAATTATAAAGATTTAGCAGGAAACATTGGAGAGCTGGTAGAAGAAACCTCTAATGATAGTGAAGTAAGTTATGACATGACTCCACCGGCTGAATTTAAAGTAGAAAAGATTGGTTCAATAAAAAGTGATGCTCAAAAAATTGACATTACAGATGAAAACCAAAGTGCTTCAAATAACAAAAGGTCTAAAGAATCTCTAAGTACTATTATGCTGGGGGTTATAATAGTTTCAGGGTTTACACTATTCATGGTTTGGGTTTCATGGTATAAAATATTTAGTAAAGCGGGACAATCAGGTTGGAAAGCTTTCGTGCCTCTCCTAAATATATTCACCTTTACTAAGATCGTAGATAAACCCGTATGGTGGTCTATTATTTATATAATTTTACCTATTGGCTATATCTTATCGGCGTTACATATATCAAAAGCTTTTGATAAGAAAATCTTGTTTTCAGTAGGTTTAATAATCTTACCGTTTATCTTTTTTCCATTATTAGCTTTTGGGAAATCCAGTTTTTCTAATTAAGAGGAAAGAATAATAAATGAAAACAGCATTAGTCTTAGGAGCCGGTGGGTTTATTGGTAACCATCTTGTTAATTCCCTAAAAAAAGAAGGTTTTTGGGTTCGTGGCGTAGATTTAAAATTCCCAGAATACTCTTCCTCAAGAGCAGATAATTTTCTGATTTCTGATTTAAAAAAATTAAGCTTGGTTAAAGAAGCACTATGTAGCCCTAAACAAAAAAGCTTAAAAAGAGATTCTCCCCAATCTAAATTTTCCTCAAAAGATAGCTTTGATGAAGTTTATCAGTTAGCTGCTGATATGGGGGGAGCAGGATTTATTTTTTCAGGTGAGAATGATGCCAATATTATGCATAATTCAGCATTGATCAATTTAAATGTCTGTAAAATGGCAATAAAATATAAAGCTAAAAAGATCTTTTATGCTTCTTCTGCATGTATTTATCCACAGCAGAATCAAATGGACCCTAAAAACCCAAATTGTTCTGAGGACTCTGCTTATCCGGCGAACCCTGATAGTGAATATGGTTGGGAAAAATTATTTAGTGAAAGAATGTTTATAGCTTTTCACCGTAATTATGGTTTAAATATTAGAATTGCTCGGTTTCATAATATATTTGGTCCTGAAGGCTCTTATGCTGGAGGTAGAGAAAAAGCTCCGGCAGCTTTTTGTCGAAAAGTTGCTCTTGCAAATAATGGTGATGAAATAGAAATGTGGGGGGATGGAGAGCAAACAAGGTCCTTCTTATTCATTGATGAGTGCTTAAGAGGTATTAGAAAGCTTATGGACTCAGCATATACTTTTCCTTTGAATATTGGTTCGGAAGAGATGGTCTCAATTAATACTCTTGCGAAGATTACGATGAAACTAGCAAATAAGAATTTAAAAATTAATCATATTTCAGGTCCTCTAGGTGTCAAAGGGCGGAAATCAGATAATAACTTGATTAAGGAAAAACTTAATTGGGAGCCGAGTTATAGTTTAAAAAAAGGGTTAGAGAAAACTTATCCTTGGGTATTGAACCAAATTAATAAGTCAAAAAAGTGAGTAATTTTTTTTAGATGAATAATAATAAAAAAAGAGTTCTCGTCACAGGAGGAGCTGGGTTTTTAGGCTCACATCTATGTGAGAAGCTACTTGAAAAAGGTGAAGAAGTAATCTGTGTTGATAATTTATACACGGGTTCAAAAAAAAAGATACAACATCTTTTTGCAAATGAGAATTTTGAATTTATACGCCATGACATTACTTTTCCATTATTTCTAGAAGTAGATGAAATATATAATTTGGCTTGTCCTGCATCCCCAATTCATTATCAATATGATCCTGTCCAAACTTTAAAAACTTCGGTTCATGGGGCGATTAATATGCTCGGGCTCGCAAAGCGAGTAAATGCAAAAATTTTTCAAGCTTCTACGTCCGAAGTGTATGGAGATCCTGAAGTTCATCCACAAAAAGAAGAATACTGGGGGAAGGTTAATCCTATTGGACCAAGGTCCTGTTATGATGAAGGAAAGCGGTGTGCAGAAACATTATTTTTTGATTACCATCGACAACATAATGTAGATATCCGAGTCGCTCGAATCTTTAATACTTACGGTCCTCAGATGAATATAAATGATGGCCGTGTTGTTAGTAATTTTATTGTTCAAGCTTTGGAGAATCAAGATATTACTATTTATGGGAATGGTAGTCAAACAAGGAGCTTTTGTTATGTTTCTGATTTAATTAATGGAATTATTCATTTTATGAATTCTAATTTGAAAGACTTTAAGGGGCCATTAAATTTAGGTAATTCAAAAGAGCTAACTATCTTAGAACTAGCCGAAAAAATAATAAAGACAACTAATTCTAATTCAAAAATTATATTTAAAGATCTACCTGAAGATGATCCGAAGCAAAGACAACCAGATGTCTCATTAGCTGAAAAAAATATTAACTGGAATCCAACTATTGATTTAAAAGAAGGGCTTAGTCATACAATAGAATACTTTAGTGACATTCTTAATAAAGTCTAATTTTTATAAACAATAAACAATAAAAAATGCAATTCATAGATCTTAAAACTCAACAAAAAAGAATTAGAAACAATCTTGAAAGTCGTCTTCGAGTCGTTCTAGACCATGGTAAATATATCATGGGACCGGAGGTATTTGAATTGGAAGAAAAGCTTGCCGATTACGTTGGTGTTAAACATTGTATTAGCTGCTCCTCTGGAACAGATGCATTATTAATTCCCTTACTTGCTAAGGGTATTGGCGTTGGTGATGCTATCATTACAACACCATTTACTTATATTGCAACAGCAGAGGTTATTGCTTTAGTCGGTGCGACGCCAATTTTTGTTGATATCTATCCAGAAACATATAATATGAACCCTGAGGGTATTGAAGGCGCGATTAAACAAGCCAAAAGTAAAGGGCTTAATCCAAAGGCGATTATTCCAGTAGACCTATTTGGGCTTCCCGCGAGATATCGAATGATTGAGGAAATAGCAAAAAAACATAATTTGTTTATTTTAGAAGATGCCGCTCAAGGCTTTGGCGGTGAGATTGGTGGCAAAAGAGCAGGCTCTTTTGGTGATGTTTCTTCCACCTCTTTTTTTCCAGCAAAACCCTTGGGCTGCTATGGTGATGGTGGTGCTATTTTTACAAATGATGATGAATTAGTGAATCTAATGCGCTCAGTACGAGTTCATGGATCTGGAGAAGATAAATACGATAATGTTAGAATTGGTATTAACGGCCGTTTAGATACAATTCAAGCAGCCATTTTACTCGAAAAGCTTTCTATCTTTGATGCTGATGAAGTTGAACTAAGAAATAAAGTTGCAGATTATTATAAACAAAATTTAAATAATGATTTGAAAAGCCCCTTTGTACCAAAAAACTATAAATCTTCTTGGGCTCAATTTTCCATATTGGCTGAATCAAGTGAAGAACGAGAAGAGATAATGTTTAAACTTAAAGAAAATGATATACCAAGTATGATTTATTATAGAATCCCTTTACATCTTCAAAAAGTTTTTAAGACTTTAGGTTATGAAATTGGCGACTTTCCAATCTCTGAAGATATTGCAAATCGTATTTTTTCAATACCAATGCACCCTTATCTTTCTAATAAGGATCAAGATAAAATAATTAGAGTACTAAACAATGATTGAAAAAAAAATATGTGTAGTGGGTGCCGGTAACTGGGGAAAAAACCATATTAAAACTTTGCATGAATTGAGTTCTCTGGGTGGTATTGTTGAAAGAGATGAGAGCTTAAGGTCCAGTTTTAAGAAAAAATACCCTTACATAAAGACTTATTCAAATTTAGATCATGCTTTGGCCGAGGATCATGATGGCTTCATTGTTGCAACGCCGGCAGAAACGCATTATTCTATTGCAAGATCTATTATTTTACACAAAAAAAGTTTACTTGTAGAAAAGCCGATAACATTATCAGTAGAGCATGCTGAAAGTTTAGTTCGGTTAGCGAAGGAAAATGACGTAAGTCTAATGGTCGGTCACGTTTTACTTTTCCATCCAGCTATAATAAAGATTAAAGAAATTATTGATTCTGGTAGAATCGGTCAATTACAATATATTTATAGTAACCGTTTAAATCTTGGAAAAGTACGTACAGAAGAAAATGTTTTTTGGAGTCTTGCACCTCATGACATTTCCATTTTTCAATATTTTACAAATTCATATCCTCTGAAAGTTCACGCCACTGGTAGTACTTTTTTACAAGAAGGCATTCCAGACTCAACATTAACAACAATGCAGTATGAAAAAGAGATTTCTGGACATATCTTTGTTAGTTGGTTACATCCTTTTAAAGAACATCGATTAGTAGTTATTGGCTCTGAAGCAATGATCTCTTTCGAAGATTCTTTAGAAGGGAAACCATTAACGCTCTATTCTAAAAAAATTAATTTGGTTGATGGACTACCTGAAAAAATAGACGGACCTAAAGAAATCATAACCTATGATAACATTATGCCTTTAGCTGCTGAGTTAGAGTATTTTATAAACCATTTAGACAATAATAAACCAACTATTGCGAATGGTCAAAATGGATTAGAGGTTGTAAAAATATTAGTAGATGCTAGTTCGCAATTGAAATTAAAATGAGTAAAAATAATTTTTATGTTCACAAAACATCAATAGTAGATGAGAACGTTGAGATTGGAGAGAATACCAAAATATGGCATTTTTCACATATCCAGCCGGGAGCAATTATTGGACACAATTGTTCCATTGGGCAAAATGTCAATATTGCCAATAATGTTAAAATTGGGAATCATGTAAAAATACAAAATAATGTTTCAGTTTACGAGGGTGTTGAATTAGAAGATTATGTGTTCTGTGGCCCATCAATGGTTTTTACGAATGTGAAGCTTCCAAGATCCGAATTTCCTCAAAGAGGAAGTTCTCATTACTCAAAGACATTAGTAAAAAAATCAGCAAGTATTGGTGCCAATGCAACAATAGTTTGTGGAGTAAAAATTGGCGAATATGCAATGATTGGATCAGGTGCTGTTGTTACAAAGGATGTTCCTCCATTTCATTTAGTTGTTGGCAATCCTGCAAAGATAGTTTGTAGAATTGATAAGTATGGAAATAAAATAAATGATTGAACAAAATAAAATTTCTATTGCCGTAATAGGATTAGGCTATGTTGGCTTGCCTCTTGCAGTTGAGTTTAGCAAAAAATATCCTGTAGTAGGGTATGATTTAAACAATGATCGTATTAATGAATTAAAGAAAGGATATGATAGAACAGGTGAGATTAATTCTGAAATTTTAAAAAGTACAAAGAATCTATCTTTATCGGATAAAAAATTAGCAATAGAAAATGCTAATGTTTATATAGTAACGGTTCCAACACCAGTAGATAAAAATAATACCCCAAACTTGAGGCCACTAGAAAGTGCATCAAAAACAATTGGTTCTTGTTTAGAAAAAGAAAATATTGTGATTTACGAATCGACGGTCTATCCAGGGGCAACTGAAGAAGTTTGCGTGCCAATACTTGAAGAAAAATCAGGGCTAAAATATAATCAAGATTTTTTTTGTGGATACAGTCCCGAGCGGATAAATCCAGGTGATAAAAAACATACTTTAACCTCTATAAAAAAAATAACTTCAGGCTCTAATCCTAAAACTGCAGATTTTGTAAGAGAATTGTATGCATCAATTATTCAAGCTGGCATTTTTTCGGCATCCTCTATTGCGGTTGCAGAGGCAGCTAAAGTGATAGAAAACACTCAGCGTGACGTTAATATAGCTTTAATGAATGAACTGGCATTAATATTTAACAAACTAGGTTTAGATACAAACGAAGTTCTTGAAGCAGCTGGGACTAAGTGGAATTTTTTACCCTTTAAGCCTGGACTTGTCGGTGGGCATTGTATAGGTGTCGATCCTTACTATTTAACGCATAAAGCTGTTGAAGTTGGTTATCAGCCGGAAATGATACTCGCTGGAAGAAGAATTAATGATTCAATGGGACAGTTTATTGCAGAAAAAACGATATTAACTCTAATTGATAAAGGAATTAATCCTTCTAGTGCAAAAATAGGTTTGTTAGGCTTGGCTTTTAAGGAGAACTGTCCCGATTTACGAAATTCTAAAGTTTTTGATGTTTTTGATCATTTAAAAAAATATAAATGTATAGTTCATGTAACTGATGAACTCGTAAACTATAAAGAAGCAAAACAAAAGTTGGGTGTTGACTTGATGCCTTTAATGAAAATTGAGAATTGCGATGCTATAATTATTGCTGTTGCACATAGTTTTTATGAGAAGTTTATAACTTCAGACTGGGACCAGATGTTAAAAAAGAATGGGGTAATAATGGATGTTAAATCAATCTATAACAAAAAAACTTTTTCTAAAACTGATCACTTTTATGTTAGTTTATAAATCTTTGTATACTTTATTTTTTATTTTGTTAATATTTAATTTCTAAATAATGCTATGAATAAGATTAAGAGAATGTTAAAAGAGCATATGACAGTTTCTTCTCAAATTTTTGATAGTTGTGGTGAAAATCTTATGGAAGCTATTGAATTGTCAATTTCAGCTTTAAATAATGGTAAAAAAATTATTTGGTGTGGTAATGGAGGTTCTGCCGCAGATGCTCAGCACATGGCTGCGGAATTAATGGGGGGATTAACATCACATGATAGAAAACCGATTGAATCAATAGCTTTAACTACAGATACTTCATTTATAACAGCCTGGTCAAATGATGATAGCTTTTCGAATATTTTTTCTAGGCAAGTTGAGGGTCTCGGTAAAGAGGGCGATGTTTTATTTGCTATTTCAACAAGTGGTAATTCAATAAATATTATAAACGCACTAACGATTGCAAATAAGAAAAAAATTAAAACTATTGTTTTAACTGGTGGTAAAAAATCTCTAATGAATGAAATGAGTGATGTTATTATTTGCATTCCCAGCACAAATACCCAGAGGATACAAGAAGGGCATTTATTAGTTGAGCATATTATATGCGAACATATCGAGTCTAATTTTTTATCTTAATTATATTTTATACTACGATAAATGAAAAAAGAAAAACTTGTTAACTTACTAAAGACTTTAAAATCTTTTAAACCTAAAGTTTTGGTCATCGGTGATTTGATGTTAGATAGCTATATATATGGAGATGTAAACAGAATTTCGCCAGAAGCTCCAGTTCCTATTCTAAATTTTGAACACCAGCGCGAGACTTTAGGTGGTAGCGGGAATGTTGTCTCGAATTTAATTAACTTTGGTGCAAATGTTGAAATTGCTTCAATTATTGGAAATGAGATGGCGGGGGATATTGTAATATCAAAATTAAAAGACATTTCAGTTTCTTCTAATTTTATTATTAGGTCTAAATCAGTCAATACAACTAAAAAGACTAGGTATGTGTCCGGAATTTCTCAATTACTTAGACTTGATAATGATTCTGATGGTATAGCCTTGAACGAATTAAACAGGCTTGAAAAAAAAATTAAATCGTCTAGCAAAAACTTTGATTGCATAATTATTAGTGATTATAATAAAGGGCTTTGTCAAAAATCTTTTTTAGAAAATATTATATCTTTTTTCAAGAAAAAAAGTGTACCTATTTTTGTAGATCCAAAAGGTAAAAGTTGGATTAAATATAAAGGGATAAACTGTATCACTCCAAATATTTTAGAATTAGAGACTGAAATGAACATTACTCTTAAAAGTGATTCTGACTTTGAAAAGTCAGGATATGATATTGTTAAAAAATTAAAATTAGAATCCTGTCTTATAACGAGAGGAGCAGATGGAATGACTTATGTAAGTAGCCATGAAGTCATTCATCAGAAAATTAACCCTGTTGAAGTTTTTGATGTTAGCGGGGCAGGAGACACTGTGATTACTTCTTTCGCATTAAGTCGATTGCAAGGGTATACCACAAAAGAGTGTCTAGCCATTGCCAGCTTTGCTTCTTCTGAAGTTGTTAAATACACAGGAACAACACCATTTAACTTCAATATGGTTTATTATGTCCAAGATGAAAAATAAGATTTTAATAACTGGTTGTGCGGGATTTATAGGCATGCACCTCAGCAAAAGATTGCTCGACAGAGGTTCTAGAATTCTTGGAGTCGATAATTTGAATGATTATTATGATGTCACACTTAAAAAAAATAGACTCAGCCAATTGAAGAAGTATTCAAATTTTAAATTTGAAAAAATTGACATTGCAGATCTCACTTCATTAGAGAAGCTGTTTAAAATTTTCAAGCCAGATATTGTAGTAAACCTAGCAGCGCAAGCGGGAGTAAGGTATAGTATAGAAAACCCTAATGCATATATACACTCAAATATTATGGGATTTATGAATATATTAGAATGCTGTCGATATAATAGAACCTCAGGTTTAATTTACGCTTCAAGTTCATCAGTTTATGGAGCAAACAAAAAAACACCATTTTCTGTTCATGATACTGTTAATCGTCCTATCTCAATCTATGCCGCTACAAAAAGAGCAAATGAATTAATGGCCTCTACTTATAGCTCGCTTTATGGATTAAGGACTACTGGATTAAGATTTTTCACTGTTTATGGACCTTGGGGGAGGCCTGATATGGCAATGTATATTTTTGCTGAAAAAATATTAAAAAATCAAACTATACGAGTTTTTAATCATGGTAAAATGGAACGAGACTTTACATATATAGACGATATTATTAATGGAATAGAGTCTAGTATTGAGAGGAATTATTCTTGTGAGGTCTTTAACTTAGGTAATAATAAAGTAGTACAATTAAAAAGTATGATTGAAATAATTGAAAATGAGCTTGAAAAGAAAGCTGTTATTCAGTACGAGGATATTCAACTAGGGGATGTTAAAAAAACGTGTGCCGATATTAAGCATTCAATAGAGCTTTTAAATTATAAGCCGACAGTTAACATTCAAGAGGGTATAATTCACTTTTTAAAATGGTTTAAAGATTATGAATCATCAAATGGTAGTTAACTTTATTTTTTTAATAAAAGGTAGTTGTCTAGGTAGTTGATTAATTTAAGCCAGTTGAATATATTCAGAGTATTGTGATTAGAATATTTTTCAAGTTAACATTTATTTTTATACAATGAGTAGTATCTATAGAAAAGGTCGGGATGGTTTATTCTATTATCAAAGTTATCTTAAAAACGTCAAAACTGGAAAAAAAGATAAACGGATCTACCATGCATTAGGTACCAGAAATAGAAAACAGGCAGAACTAAAAAAAATTGAGCTAGATAATAAATATAACAATCTTGACCAAAAAATAATAATTTGGGATAGATCGTTTAGAGTAAAAGAAGTGTTAATTGGCCTATTTTTTCTTCTTGGGTTTTTATACTTTGTCAAAAACTTAATAAATGGCTCTCATCAAATAATAACGGATCAAATAAGTACAACCCGTATTAAGCCTATCGTAGAGACAAGGTCTTTTCAAGAAAAGATAATTGTTGAACAGAAACTAGGGCCTACCAAGCAGAATAAAAGAGAGGAAGCTTTTTTAGTCGAAACAACTTTTAATGAAATGATAACACCCGACTATGAAATAGTAAGAATAAAAAAACTCTCATTTCCTTTTAGTCAAGCTGAGATCCATATTGTTGTTGAGGAAGGTATAGAAGAAGATTCTTTAAATAAATTATGTCAATTTTTAAAAGAGGAATATGAAATGTTTGAAAATTTAGTAATATGTTTTTATTCTAATTCTGAAATTGGAAGAGGATTAGCTTCTGGGAATAAAAATTTTGGCTCTTATGAAGAAGATGGTGGATCATGGATTGCTATGTACACTTTTAATCCTATTGAAGGACCTTTTTTCAATCATAATCCAAATATAAATCAAACGAATTTTTAGGATCATGAATATTATTAAATATATATTTTTATCATATTTTTATTTAAGTCTTTTAATTGCTCAAACTGATTTTGAAGTAAAACAAATAAAACAGTACATGAAAAAAACAGGAATTTCTATTTCTGAAGCAAAAAAAATCGCAAAACAAAAAGGTTATTCTGATTCTGAAATAAATGCAGTAATTGAAAAAGAAAAATATCAAAATAAAAAGAAACAAATAACTGAAAATTTAAATAAACTTGAAACTTCTGATAACTTTATCATTGATGACAAAGTATTGAAACAAGAAGTTAAATCAGAAAAAAATGATATAATTCTAGGAGAAATATTAAATGAGGACCTAAATAATAATTTTTTTGGATATGCCATTTTTAAAAATGATCCATCAATATTTCAATCGTCATCTGTTGGCTCCGTAGACCCAAGTTATTCAATTGGACCAGGTGATGAAATTATTGTTATGTTATGGGGTGAAACCCAATTCAGAGAGGTTTTACAAGTAAACAGAGAAGGTTTTATATTTATTCCTGAAATAGGACAAGTTTTTGTTAATGGGTTAAATTTGAAATTATTAGAGTCAAAATTATCTAAAGTTTTATCTCAATCTTATGCAAGCTTAGATCCTCAAAATAAAAGAGCGACTACATTTTTAGATATAAGTATTGGTAACCTTAGGCCACTACGTATCCAGGTACTAGGCGAAGTTGATCAACCGGGTGCTTATACTGTGAGTCCATCGACAACATTATTTTCCGCCCTATATTATTTTAATGGCCCCAGTAATTTAGGCTCCTTGAGAGATATTAGGCTGATTCGATCGGGCGAACAGGTTGCAACAATTGACTTTTATGACTTCTTATTAACTGGTAAAAAACCAAATGATGTAATGCTACAACTTGATGATATAATTTTTATACCAGGAAGAAAGAAGACAGTCCAGGTTGAAGGTTCTGTCAAGCGCCCGGGAATTTATGAACTTAAACAAGATGAAGGATTTAAAGAGTTAATTGAAATGGCCGGTCAATTAGAAGTAACGGCTTATTTAGATAGGGCTCAAATTGATCGTATCATACCATTTAATAAAAGAAAAGAATACCAGTCAAACATAATTTTCAAAGATGTTGATTTAAGTGACATTCTCAAAAATAAATCAACGGTTGAACTCATGGATGGAGACAAGATTAAAATATTCTCAATTTTAGATTCTAGGCAAAATGTTGTGAATATTAGTGGTGCTATCAAGCGCCCTGGTGAATATGAAATAGAAAATCAAATGACTCTTAGTCAGTTAATTAAAAAAGCTGAAGGTCTTCTTGGTGATGCTTATTTAGACAAAATAAATTTAATTAGAACAAAACCGGATTTTTCAGAAGAATTAATTGAATTAGATTTGTCTAAGGTGCTGATAGCTGATTCTAAAGACGATATAGTATTGAAAGGATTAGATAAAATTACTGTTTTTAGTATTTCAAAAATGGTTGAGTCCCCGTACGTTTTTTTAGAAGGCCATGTTAAGAGACAAGGCGCATTTCCCCTTCGAAAAAATATGACAATATATGATCTAATATTTGATGGAGAAGGATTGGTAGATAAAGACTTTATAAACCTTACTTTTCTCAATCGGGTAGATTTAATCAGGGTAGATCAAGATGGTCTCTCTAAAAAAATTATAAGAGTAGATATTGAACCAATATTAAAAAATAAAGACATTAAAGAAAATATTATGCTTCAGAGGGATGATAAATTAAGAGTTTATCCTAAGTCAATATTTTTTATTCAAAATAAAGTAGAGATTAGCGGTAATATTAATCTTCCAGGAACTTATTTGTTTAAAAAAGAAATGTTTCTGAAAGATTTGATTTTGGAAGCAGGCAGTTTTAAAAATAAAAGACATCAAATAGTTATAGAAATTGCTAGAAGATTGACTGAAACCAATAAAAATGAGATACTTAGTTTCAAATTAAAAAATCTCTTCACTCATGTGAATGAGAAAAATAGTGCACACTTGTTTCAAGAAATAGACAACGTAAAGTTGGAACCTAATGATAATATCATTATCAGAGAGAACTTAAGCTCCAAAATCATAAATACGGTCATTATTAAAGGTGCTGTTTATCTTCCTGGAAAGTATATTATAAATGAAAACGATAAATTTACTGATTTGATTGAAAGAGCTGGTGGTCTCGTACCTTCAGCTTATCTAGCCGGATCTACCTACTCTAGGAATGGAGAATTTTTTAATATTAATTTGGAGAAAGCTTATTCAAAACCGAAGTCTGATTTTGATTTAACTCTAAAACATAATGATAAGATAGTTATAAATAAATCAATGTTAATGGTGCAAATCCTTGGTGAAGTAAGTGTACCTGGGAATTATGTTTATGTTCCAAAAAAACGACTGAAAGATTTTATTAGAAGTGCTGGAAGTTTTACAAAAAATGCGGATAAAAAGAATATTACAATCACTTACCCTAATGGAGAAAATAGAAAAGTAGGCTTAATCTTTAAAAATAATAAGATCATTGATGGAACAATTATATACGTTTCTAAAAAGAAGGAAAAAGAAGATTTTGATATGACAGAGTATCTTAAAGAACTTACCGCAATAGTTGCAAATTTATCCCAGACTTTAGCTTTGATTTTTTTAACAAGATCCTAAGAAACCTAATTTAAGAATTCTTTTAAAATGATTTTGCATAAATGAAGAAGTTTTTTTTTTATAATTTATTTCGTTTACATAAATAGTATTGATAATTCTATAACAGATGCAGATATATTTTATATTGAAAATATTTTAAAACTTAAAAAAGATTTAGAGGAATAATCATTTGAAGAATAAAATATCATGGATGAATAAACCACCACATAGTTTATATAATTCATCTTTTTCTATTTTTTACGGACTATACTCACGGCATGGAAAATTTTATCCTCCCTACACTTTTTCCCCTGATATTAATTTAGGTGAATTTTTATATAATTTTAATTTAAGTGAATGAAAACCAATGAAGAGTAATGATATAAAAAAAGAAGATCTTAAATCTGAAAACGTTGAATATTCAGATATACTTTTAATTCTTGCTAAAGAAATCCGTTTGGTTTTGGCTTTTCCTTCGATTTTAATACTACTAATGATGGTTTATCTTTATTTTTTTTCCAAACCTATATATATCTCTACCTCTAAAATTATTTCTTCAACTAATGGTGGGAATTCCCAAATGTCGGGTATAGCATCACAACTTGGTATAAATATCTCAAACAGTTCAAAAGAAGTAAATTGGATATATGAAGATATAATAAAAAGTCGAAATTTGATTGGTAAAGTTATAAAAAGAAAAATATTGTTTGGTGAAAAGAATCAAATGAAATCAGTTTCTCAAATAATTAGTGGAGGTGATAATCATAAAGCAATTAGTACTCTAATTAATAGTATTTCTGTCAGAGAAAATATCTCTACTGGAATCTGGACATTAAAAGTTCAAGCGAGCAGTATGTCTTTGGCAAATAGTTTAAATAAATTAATTATTGACGAGCTTGATTCTCACCAGCGAGAGCATAATAATACGATTAAAAGCGAAACACGAAAATTCATTGAAGGAAGGATTGAGAGCACTGAAAAAGAATTAGTTGATGCAGAGGAGATGCTCAAGGAATTTATGGAGAGTAATAGAAGAATTGATAATTCCCCATCTCTGCTCCTCCAAAAAAATAGATATCAACGTGAGGTCACGGTTCTTATAGGCGTTTTCACAACTCTCAGACAACAGCATGAAACCGCAAAAATCGAAGAAGTTAAAGATTCAAACTATATATTAATAATTGATTTTCCAATATCTGCTGTTATTACCTCATCTAATTTTCCAATAGCTTCTTTTGCAGCTTTTTCATTTATTTCTATCCCTGTGACTTTACATTTAAAATTCTTTTTAATATTTTCCCCAAGGTTTCCATTACTACAGCCAACGTCTAATATACTTTTTGCATCAGAAGGTATGAATTTTAAAATATCATCACGAAATCCAGTGTAGGCTTTATTTATCATAGATTAAAATTATCATATTTAATATAAGGATCTTTACTTATTCTGGCTAAAATTTGAAATTAACTGCGATGAAAACAAAGCTTTAGGAGCTACTTTATGACCTCTTTTATTCCAATGCCCATCATCTGGGAACTCAAACTTTAAATTATATTTTTCAAAATCTTTGGTGAACCATTCATCCAAATCAACAATCTCATATTCATATACCTTTGCACGCTCTTTAAAATATTTTTTTATCTTATAATAATAGCTGTTTTTTATGGCTTCTATATTATCAGAGTAAATAAGTGGTCTATTTGCATCTAATAAAAAAACGATCTTTTCTTTTTCTAGATTAACATGATTTGAAAATAACTTAAAAAAAATATTAACTGCTCTTTTCGAATCTAACAATAATTCTATTTGTTTTGAGGTCTCTATAGCGCCAACATATTGATCTTTTATTGTATCTACTTTTTTAATTTTTTGAAAAATTTGATCAAATCTTTCCAAAATTTTTGCTGGTCATCTTTAGACCAACACTGTAATCAAAATAGCTCATGTCTAGTTTAAAGGAACCATCTTCTTTGACATGAATAAGATGCTCATATATCAAATCTTTATATTTAGGTTCACCATAAGGGGCTAAACCCATGACTTTATATTCACCAGAGTTAACCCTGAAGCCAGTATAGTACGTTATGGCTGAATACAGAAGTCCTAGTGAATGTGGAAACTTTATATCTGCCAACATTTCCATATTGTTTCCATTCCCAACTCCATAACTGGTAGTAGCCCATTCTCCAACGCCATCCATTGTCAAAAAAGCAGCTTCTTGAAAAGGAGAGGCATAAAAAGCGGATGCGGCATGGGAAGCATGATGCTCAGGAAATAAGATCTTTCCATCATAATTCAATTCGTCTTTTATAAGTTCTTTAATCCAAAGCTTTTTCTTTATCCACAACGGAATAGCTTTTAGAAAAGACCTCAACCCTTTCGGAGCGAAAGTAAGGTAGGTTTCTAATATTCTTTCAAACTTTAAAAATGGTTTATCATAAAATGCGATTATTTCAAGATCAGAAGCATTAATTCCTGCTTCTTTTAAACAATATTTTATAGCATTGGAGGGGAAATTTTGATCATGTTTTTTTCGTGTAAACCTCTCTTCTTGGGCTGCAGCAGTTATTTTACCATTTTTTAGAATGCATGCAGCACTATCATGATAGTATGCTGATTTTCCTAATATATATTTAGCCATTCGTTTAAAATTTTTATATTATGAAAAATATTTGTTTAAGTGTATCACTTATTTACGTTAATAGATTATTTAACTTGTAAAAATAAAGATAATAATTGATAACTTTTCTTTATTTTTCTTACAACTAACTATTTGAAATTTATTTGTTTATTATTCGGAAGTAATAAGATTGCCAGTCCTAATGAGGTTATAAGCATCCATGAAGAATTACCTGTACTACCTGGGCCAATTAAGGGAAACAATGAAAAAAATAGGACTATACCAAAAAACCCCGACCTTTTAAAAATAGAAGATAATACAAATGTGAACATGAATAAAAATATGGGTAGTCCCGAATATAGTAAAAATTCGAGAAAAAGAGAGTGAGGGTGGATAATGGATTTACTGTAAGATCTATATGTAGATGCAAGAAGGCCGAAAGCTGAATTTTCTCCAATTAAATTCATTGCTTGAATCCATTCGCTGAACCTTCCTGCTTTTTCTTTAGATAAGACTTTTCCAATATTTATATAACTTTCTAACTGCATATTAAAAACTTGATCTGAAGCCAAGAGAATTAATACAGTTACACTAAGACTAAATACCAGGATAAGTAAAAGTATGTTTTTCAATTTTAATAATAAAGATGTTTTTCTTAAGTATAATGATTGGATTATGATAAATAAAATCATAAAAAGTGTTGATTGTCGACTTATAGCTAATATGCAACCAAAAAGAGCTATTAAACCGGTATATATTACTTTAGTATTCGAATTATAAAGCCTATAAATGATTATTGAAAGCAATGAATAAAGAAGATATAAATAACTGCCAAGGTGAGCACTATTAAAGACTCCCCTTACTCTTAAAGAGTTTCTTGGCTCATTTCTAAGAAAACTGTATTGAAAGAAAAACTCAGCCGATGCATCTAAAACTAAGATCAGGATTAATATTTTAAGCGATTTTTCAATCAACAATAGGGTTTCTCTGCTTATACCGATATAAAATATTCCACATAATATAAAAAAAATGTGAAAGGTAATTGAATCGGTAAAGTTAAATGATGCTAAGTAGTAATCTTTTGTAAAAAAAGACAATAAAAATTTTATTAA
>JAOLAV010000016.1 GCA_028338895.1 Fidelibacterota bacterium | reverse complement strand
AGTCTAATATTGCAACACTTGGTGGTGGATGTTTTTGGTGCGTGGAAGCGGTTTTTCAGCGCGTTGAAGGAGTTACCAATGTTAAACCTGGTTATGCGGGTGGTCACGTTAATAACCCAACTTATAAGGAAATTTGTTCAGGGAATACAGGACATGCAGAAGTCGCCCAAGTTGAGTTTGATGATTCAAAAATTACCTACAAACAAATTTTAAATGTTTTCTGGCAAGCTCATAACCCAACAACCTTAAACAAACAAGGGAATGATACTGGTACACAATATCGTTCCGTTATATTTTATCATGACGATATACAGAAAAACATAGCAAATAAATCTTTAACTGACGCAGAAAAATCAGGTTATTGGGGTGATCCGATTGTTACAGAGATAACTGAGCTTAATAATTATAGCCATGCTGAAGATTATCATCATAATTACTATAACGACAATAAAAATCAACCTTATTGTCTTTTTGTTATTAAACCAAAGTTAGATAAACTGGATAAATTAGGAATTATAGACTAAGTCGCTCTATGAAACTTTGTATGATTGCATAGCATCGATTAGAGCATCAACTCCACTTTCTTCCATTGCATTATAGATCGAAGCACGAAAGCCACCTACGGACCTGTGACCTTTAAGAGTTTTTAACCCCCTTAAACTACAAAAATTTAAAAAAGATTGATCTTTGTGACTACGATTTGAAAAAATAAAAGGAACATTCATTAATGACTGATCTTCAGGCCTAATAGGAGATTCGAAAAGTTCATTTGATTCTATTTCTGAATATAACTTTTTCGCTTTTTTTCTGTTTATAATATCTATTTTTTCCATACCTCCAATTTTCTCTAACCACTTTAAAGTTTCATTTACAACAAACACCGAAAAAACAGGAGGAGTATTGAACATAGAATCTTTTTTAACATGGGTCTCATAGTTTAGCATTGTAGGCATATCTCGATAATTAAGACCAACTAAGTCATCTCGAATAATAATTAAGGTAACGCCAGCAGGCCCCATATTTTTTTGAGCACCAGCATAAATTAAGCCAAACTTTGAAATATCTACAGGTTTAGAAAATAGATCTGAAGACATATCGGCTACTAGATATCCAGAACTATTTAACACCTCAGGCATCTTATTATATTGAGTACCATAAATTGTATTATTACTAGTTATATGTAAATAATGTGAATTAATATTCTGGGGTAAATTTTTCGGGATATATGTGAAATTTTTATCTTTTGAACTTCCAATTACACTAGGGTGACCTATTTTTTTACATTCATGAATCGCTTTTGTTGACCAAGAACCAGTCTCGATGTAATCCGCGATGCCATCGTCTGGTAATAGATTTAAAGGAGCCATTGAAAATTGTGTAGATGCTCCTCCCTGAAGCCAAAGGACATGATAGTTTGATGGTACATCTAAAATTGTTTTAACTCTTTTTGTCGAGTTACTGAATAGCTCCATCACTTCCGAGGATCGATGGCTCATTTCCATTAGACTTACACCTGTTTCTTTATAATTTAAAGTTGCTCTACTAGAAGCTTCTAAAACTGAATCTGGTAAGCAAGCTGGACCCGCACTAAAATTATATATTTTCATGTTCTTGTATAAATTATTTATTGATACATCTAATAAAATTACATGTTAAAGCCTAAACTAAAAAAAACAAAACCTTACAATATGAACATTAAATAATTATTATATTATTTTGTTTAACAAAGATAAAAAACGGATCTTAAAAACGACTTTTCATTCTTTTTTTATTTCTTTTTTCTTTCTTACCTCTTTTTTTATGTTTTTTATAATCCCCCTCCATTTCTTTAATCATATTATGCTTAAAAACACTTAAAAGAGCAATTTGATTTGGTGTTAATACTTTACCCATTTTTAAAAGAAAATCTTTTCGAGATTCATTATTTTCTTTTTCAAGGTCAAAATCCTCTTCAATAATTTTATTAACCTCTGACGTGGTCATTTTTTTATTTTTCTTAATATCTTTAGCTATCTTTTCCCCTATCTGCATTTTTTTATCCATAATGCTTCTCTGTTTGTTTCGATGTATTCTAAACTCTGGAAAAAACTTTTCAGCTTGCTCCGTAGTTAACTCTAGACGGTCAGTTAATTTCCAAACCATCATATTTTCCATTTTTTCTCTATTATGTCCCTTTGGCATTGTAAACTCATCCGGGTGATCGTGGGATCGATATTCTTGAGAATAAAGACTTGTTAAGAATAAAGTTATTATTATTAATTTCATTATGATTCTTCCTTTTCTAAACTAATTTTGTTAAAAAAATCGATTGTTTCCCAAATATTTCCTTCTTCAACTAAAAAATAAGCAACCTCTTCAAAATAACTACTATCCATTACCATGGAATCATTTTGGATTGTCCAAAAATTCACGTCAAAGTAATTACCTTCTTCCTCTGTATAGAATACATCCAAATCATCTTCTTTGTTGAGGTTTGGGATGGAAATCAATCCAAAAAATAAGACTAAAATTGAGGTTGCTATGAAAGAACGTTGTCGATTGTTCTTTTGAATTATACGGTTTTCAAGGTTTTCTATAAATTTTTCTGTATCGACCTCTTCACGTAAACGTAAACGAGAAGATCTTAATTCTTTTTCAAAATCACCCACTATTTAATTCCTTTTTTAATTTTTTCAATGCATAGTGAAAATTAACTTTTGCAGTCCCAATCGAAATTCCTGTTATTCTGGAAATATTTTTATAAGGTAGCTCTTCCCCTATCCTTAGCAAAACAACCTCACGCTGTTTTTTGGGGAGTTTACTAATTGCATTCCATAATTCTTTTCTGGTCCACGATTTTTCAAGAGTATTATCACGTTCGCCTCTTTCATCTGTTTGATCTAAATGAAGTAGATTTTTCCATTTATTCCTTTTAAACCAAGTATTTGCAGTATTCGTATTCACTCTGTATAGATATGTTGAAAATTTTGAATCAAATTTAAATTTCTTAAGATATTTGTTTAGTTTTAAAAAAACATCCTGCGCTAAATCTTCAGCATCCATTTTACTCGATGTAATATTAAAGAAGAACCCAATTGTATTTGACAAATGTCTACGAACAAGTTCGTTAAATGCTTGATTGTCTCCATCTTGAAATCTTTTAATAAGCTCGTGGTCATCTTCCATTACATTCTATACTATATAACTCATAAAATCGATAAAAGTTAAAAATTATAATCATATTATATTCTATCATAGATTATCTTTTAATAATGATTATTTATCTAATTCAATAAACTATGCTAAATCCATCTCCAAACCAAAAACAAAAAGAGGCCATATCCCATCCGCCAGCTCCATTAATGATACTGGCTGGGGCAGGCACAGGGAAGACTTTTACACTTGAATCTAGAATTATTTATTTAATTCAACACTATAGAATTAACCCAACGCATATTTTAGCGATAACTTATACTGAAAAAGCGGCAAGAGAGCTCAAGAATCGAATCATTAAACAAGTCGGTCAAGCGGCACAAAACCTTACAATGAATACATTCCATTCATTTTGTTTCAAAATTTTAAAGGATTATAACACGGGCTCTATTCCACAATTATTAGATGAAAGTGAAGCAATACACTTATTTCTAGAAAGATTTGATGAGTTAGGACCATTTGAGTCTAACGAATACCCTTTAGATCCTCAAAAAGCTATTACTGGCAGCTTTATTCCTTTTTTTAATAGAATGCGCGATGAATTAATTAATCCGGTACATATGTCTATACCTGGACCAGAGAAGATAGGTGAAGAAATTGGAAACCAGTTACGTGATCTAAAAAGAATATATCCATTATTTCAAAAATGGAAACAAAAAATGAACGTGATCGATTACGGCGACATGATTTTATCAACCTACGAACTACTACAATCGAATAACGGAATTTTAGAAAAAATACAAGATCAATATCAAAATATTATCATTGATGAGTTTCAAGACAATAATTATGCTTTAAATGAAATCATTGGTCTCATCAGCCAAAAAAGAAAACAAATAACTGTTGTCGGAGATGATGATCAGGTTATTTATAGTTTTCGCGGTGCTAATATGTATAACATTAAAGGATTTCAAAAACGTTATAGTGCGCATAAACAGTTTAAATATGTCGCTCTGGATGATAACTATCGTTCTTCTCAAGCTATCTTAGATTTGGCGAATTCAAGTATCCA
Source organism: Fidelibacterota bacterium (assembly GCA_028338895.1). Classification (GTDB taxonomy): domain Bacteria; phylum Fidelibacterota; class Marinisomatia; order Marinisomatales; family UBA1611; genus JAOLAV01. The sequence continues at coordinate 18,813 of JAOLAV010000016.1, read as the reverse complement.
AAATAATATAGATAGAATGGAAAAATCATTAAATGCAAAACAAGGATACGAGAATCTTAAACCCATTCGATTTTGGGGAGAAAAAGAGTCACAGATTGCTTATCTCATACAAGAAATTAAAAATTATCAAAAAGAATCTATTCAGATTGAAGATATAGCGGTCTTATGCAGAACTCATAGTCAGTGTTCTTTAATTAGCTCTGCATTGAAAAAAGCTGGAATACCTATTACTCCTCGCTACTCAGGACTATTTGCTATTAAGGAGGTAAGAGATATTATAGCATGGTCACAAGTTATTGGAAATGGTATTCATGCCGAATCTTCACTCTATAGGATCATTAGAAATAAATGTGGTTACGAAGTCATTCACCGAATATATTCTAAATTCAATAAAAGAGATACAAAATCTAGATATGAGTTAATTTTAAAAGACCTCTCTATTTTCAAACAATATCCTCAAGTTAAAATAATTTTCACCCAAATAAAGGAATTAAAGAGGAATTTATCTAAACAATCTGCCGCTGAAATGATATGGGATATTGTTGAAGCGGTAAAATTATTAAAGGTTAGCAGTCAAAACTATACACTCAATGATCATTACATTCTTTTGAACATTGGAAACTTATTAAAACGTTCTCAAGATTTCACAAAAAGAAATAATAATAATTTTAGCCTAAAAGCATTTAATCTATATTTAGAAGCTGTAATGCGAACTGGAGGCTTACCATCAATTCCACCTCCATCTTACAGAGCAAGAACCGGTGTAAACGTTAATACAATTCATGGCGTAAAAGGCGGAGAATTCCCCATCGTTTTTCTACCTTTTCTAAGGTCAGCTAGCTTTCCATTAAATTATAGAACAGAAAAAATAATAAGTAAACCACCCGATGATTGGCTTAAGTATGATCAAAATAATGATTTAACAAATAAAGAACACCATTTACAAGAAGAGCGAAGGCTGTTTTATGTTGCAATAACAAGAGCAAAAAAAAAGTTGCATTTATTGGTACCGCCAAAAGCAACTTCTAAATTAGTTAAAGAATTACCCGATACCTTAATGGAGGATCAAATGATGGAAGACTCAACTATTATATTAAACTCTTATTCTGATCTGAAGATAAAATACGAGAATCTCCTTCAAAATGCATTATCTAGAGAAATGTATGAAGAAGTAATTAATATGACAAAGGCATTATCCATAATTAAAGATTACGAGAATGGGAATTCCATAAACCTTGGTAACCAAAAATGGGAGCTAAAATTAAAGGAAGAGTTAGCAAAACCATTCGAACCTGACATACCTGAAGTTTTAAACTTATCTGCCAGCGCTATTGATACATATGAATCTTGTCCTTTAAAATTTAGAATGGGTCGTATTGATGGTATACCTCAGAATGCAAAAAAGCCAGAGTTAACGTTCGGAAATATTATCCATGCGGCACTCCAACGATTTCATGAAGCGGATAAAGATTTAACTAAAGATCGTATTCTCCGTTTACTCGAGGAAGAATGGAAAAAAGGTGAATTTGATTATACTGTTCGAGAAGAGAAATTTAAAGAACAAGGAATTCATATACTTTCCATGTATGTTGATAATATTACTCAGAGTCCACCCAACGTTCTCAAGACAGAAGAACAGTTTAGTTTTGATATTGGACATATAACAATAAGAGGTGCAATTGATAGATTAGATAAAATCGGGGGAGGTATTGGGATTGTTGACTATAAGACAAGTAAGAGTACATCCTCGGCTAAAAATAATCTTCAATTAGCTATCTATTCCATGTACCTGGAACAATTAAATGACCCTTTACTTGGAGGTCTTCCAGTCGAAGCATCGCTTTATTTTTTAAGAGATGATGAAAAACCGATAAGAAGTCATACTTTTACTTCAGATCAAATTGCAACGACTAAAGAAAAAATTATAGAAGTAGCAGCAGGTATTCGAAATAAAGATTTCTCACCAAAGACAGGAAGGCATTGTGACTGGTGCGACTATAAAGCATTAGCATGTCCAGCATGGGAGAATAGTTAGCGTTTTAAAATTTGATATTCTACTCTTCCTGATAGATTATCGCCAATAAATAATATTTTTTGAGGAACTCCAATTACAGTAACAGAATCAATACTATTCCAAACAACTTCATTCATTATCCCTATGGCAAGAACTGTATCCCCTGTCGTATTTATCATATATAGGAAAGATGAGTCCGAAGCTGAAATATTTAAATCTTTTATTATAAGAGTCGATAATAAAACATCCGATTCTGTTAAAGGCATGGTTAAATCCCATTCTTTATTTTCTGTATAATCATCGGCAAAAAGAGAAAAAGAAAAATAATCATTATCATCTACAATAGCAGGAATATTTTCTAACAAGCCGTCGCTGTAATCAGGTGGCGATACACAAGAAAAAACAAATAAGCTTATAACGCCTAATATTATTTTAATAAGATAATTCATTGTTTTGTTTCCGATTTATTAAGTTCTTTACCAAGCTGAAGTTCAGCTATTTTATCCATAGGCTTTTCTAATGCTCTTAATCTAGGACCATTCAGTTCATCATAATGATTGGTCAGGGAAGTTATGGTTTTGCCCATAGAATCTATTTTACCAATAAATTGTGTCCACTGATTTTTAAACACACCAACAAGTTCTTGCATCTCTCCTGCTTTTTTCTCCATTGCAAAACTTGAAACAGCCTGACGAATTAAAGAAAGAATAGCATATAAGGTAATAGGAGAACATAACATAATTCTATTCTCTAAAGAGAAATCTATTAAAGTATTATCTTCTTGGTTCAAGAACGCGTAAATACTCTCATTGGGTATAAAAAGAAGTACATAATCCACAGTTGAACCTTCTGGGTCGATATAAGATCGTTTGGAAACTTCTTTAACTCTATTTCTTACATCTTTTAAGAATAATTTTTTCTCAATTTCTTTATCGTTCTCATTATCCGTAGCAATATATTTTTCATAATGAGCAAGAGGAAATTTTACATCCATATTTAGAGTTTTATGGTCTGGAAGAAAAAAAGTAAAATCAGGCCTATCTGTTCCGGATTGCATTTGTTGTTTATAATTTATTCCTTCGGTTAACCCTATAAACTTTAAAATATCCTCAACCATTCTTTCACCCCATTGACCACGGGACTGAGAACTCGATAAAATCTGTCTTAATTGGGAAGTTGTGCTGGACAACTCTCCGACACTTCTCCTGGATTCTTCCATCTGAGATTTAAGAGCTACAGTATTGTCCGATAAGCTCTTTAAATCGTTTTTCATATCTTTTAATGTGGAGTCGATGAGCTCTTTTTTCTTCCCTAATTGCTCCTCAGATTTTCCAAGTAAAGAAGAAAATTTATCCTCGGCTAATTCTAAAAATTTCTTCTGATTTGCAATTAGAGCATCATTCGAAAGATCTCCAAAAGCCGCTTCCATCTGGATTTGATTCTTTTGAATAGAGTCTATCTCTTTTTGGCGGATATACCAGACAAAAGTAGAGCCAATTGCGAGACCGATTAGAAAAAATAAAACTCCGTTAAATTCCATTCACTTATAAAGTTAAAGAAAAAGAGTCCACTAAAATACCAGGACACGTTGTAGCACCTAAAGACCTGCCTCCATAAGTACCAACTTCAGGATTCACTGTTTGACTATCTTCAACATCTACCAGCTGGTCACCAAAAAATCGATAAAATGAATCATCGAAGCGCATTGTCTCTATCGGCGCGACAATTTCGCCACCTTCAACCCAAAAGCAAGCATAACGAGTCAAGCCAGTTATACGACCACCTGGATTATCACTCCAGTTTAAATAATGAATATTTGAAAGAAAAAGTCCTTTATCTAAGGTCTTTACTACATCGTCATGACTTAAGGTTCCAGTGGACATTTTAGGAGATCTTAGATATTCCCCCGATTCCGCATAATTTGAGGACAGACCATATTCTTTTGCAGAGCGTGAACTAACTAAAGTATTTTTTAACATGCCGTTTTCAATAAGAGCTAAGGAATTAGGTGCTACCTCTCCATCAGAATTAAACTTAGGACAAAAACCAGGAGAGAAATCTTCAACAATTGAAAACTTTGGTGAAAGTCTTGTATCGTTATGTCTCATTTTACCGAAACCACTACACCCCTGCCTTAAAGAAGCCTCGCTTATACCGTTCCAAGAAAACATACCTAAAAAGTCTGATACAGCAGCAGATTCAAACCACGTGCGATAATCTCCTGTTTTCATTTGAATTGGTTTTCTTTCCATTAGGACTAATTTTCGCTTACTCCTTTCAACATATTCTTCATATCCTTTTTGATCCCAATCTGTTCCAGAAAAGGATCCTTTAACCATTTGATGATCTGGCGTAACCAAGGAATAATCAAGGCTATATGAGTCTGTCTCAAACCAATGCTTTTGACCTACACTATTTGCATTCCCTCTAAACATTTTTCCATTCGCCAGTATACCGACAAAATCAACACCAGCCATTGCTGGAAGAATAGCATCTACAGAATTTTCAAATTTTAAACCATCTGATTTTTTAACTTCATGGCTTGATCCCGAATTAGTAGGTAATACTAAAAAAGGATCTATTGGTATTTGAGATGATTCTTGCCTCATTCTCAATATTTCTTGGCGACCTCGTTTTAGATCAACATCTAAATTCCCCGAAACGGTGAAGCCTCCGCCACATATCCGCCCATTAGAAATAAATTTGAGCTCGATTTCAGCGTCATCCACTAAACCAGTTTGTCTTACAGAGCCGTTATTAAAGCGAATGAATTGACTGTTTTCACCTGAAAAAGATAAAATGACCTCTTCTCCCTTCTTTAAATCAGAAAAAAGAGACTCGCTTAGATTGTTAAAAATTTGTTCCATTAGACACCTCCAAAAACTTGAATTTTATCAAAAAGACATGCTGGTGATGCATGCCCAACTCTTATAACTTGATTCGGCTCACCTTTTCCACAATTTGGTGTACCATAAATACCAAAAGTCTCTTCATTACCAACACCTTTTAAGCTATTCCAAAAAGGAGTTGAAACTCCCCTATAATTTGGATTTTTAAGCGTCTTTGTTAACTTACCATTCTCAATAAGCCTTCCATACTCACATCCAAATTGAAATTTATTTCTATAGTCATCAATAGACCATGATTTATTGCTTTCTACATAAACTCCATATTCAACTTCAGCAATTAGTTGATCAAAGCTAAGACTGCCAGGCTCTAGATTTATATTAGCCATTCTATCAATAGGCGCACGATTCCAACTACTCGCTCTAAAATTGGCAACCCCTTCAAGACCAGATCTAATTTGACTTTCTTGACCTCCTAATCCTCTTACTAAAACACCATCTTTAATTAAATGCTCTTTTGTAGCTTTTAGACCACCATCGTCGTAAGCGTAGGATGCATACTCAGACTCAAGGGTTGGGTCAAAAGTAATGTTCATTAAATCAGATCCATATTTTAAAGTTCCAAAATCTTCAAGCTTAACAAAACTCCATCCAGCATAATTTCTTTCATCACCTAGAATTCTATCAACCTCTAATGCATGGCCTATACTTTCGTGTATCTGCAACATCATTTGATCTGGAGCAATGACCAAATCCATCTCACCTGTTGGGCAATCATCTGCATCCAAAAGCTCTATTGCTTGCTCACCTATTCTAGTAGCGTTTGCATATATTTCATATTTATCAAAATATTCCATTCCCATTTGTCTACAAGTACCGCGCATACCACCAAATGTACGCGTTTGTTGATTTGATCCGTCAGCCGCAGTAGCACTTAGATCAAACTCAAACATTAAAAAATCTTGATGTATATCACTTCCATTGGAACTAACAAATTTAAAATTAGATTCAATAACTTGGCATAGAGTTGAAGCACTCACAATTTTATCACTTACTTTTAAATGATTGTAAGCCTCTAATAAAATCTCATTTAAGTTTCCAGCTGATAAAGAATTTCGGTCCTTTATAAACGGTGAGGTAAAAGTACCTTTATGAGCAGGTCTTGCACTTTGATCGAACTCAAACACAGCATGCTTAGAAGCTATTTCTGCTTGCTTAAAAGCACTTCTAGCTGCTTTAGAGATACCGCTTGGTGTCATATCGGGAGTGCCAAAATAACCAAATTGTCCATTGACCAAAACCTCAACCATAATACCGTGAGTAGCAGAACTTGCATTTACAACTGGAACACCGTCCCTTATCATTCTTGGAGTATGAGCTTCATACACCTCTCGAATTCCTACCCAATCAGCGGGTACATCTACAGCTCCTAAAAGTTTTTTTACATCAACGTCTAATTTCATTTTTTTCTCTCTATTAATTTGTTTATAAAAACTAGCCTTAAACCCTAAATAGTAATAATGAAGCAAATATATACAGATATATTAAATATATAATTCCTATTTAACAACGCGACGCTGCAACCAAACTTGTTATCTTTTTTAGATAATGCGACAATATGTCATCTCTATAAATTTAAAAACCCGCTAAATACGCCAATATTGCGTACTTGTCTGACTTAAATAAGAATTTTAATGATTGGCACCTAATTTGAATGTATATAATAGTTAATAAATAGTTTATAAAATAAAGGAGTAAGCATGAACTTAATTAATATAAGACAAAAACCAGCGATGATGGTAAACAACATAGACAATGTACTTGATTCATACTTTAATAATGATTGGTCATTTAAAAATAGATTAACCAATGAATGGAAACCTGTTACGGATGTAATAGAGAACCAAGATTCATACCATTTAAATGTTGATATTCCTGGTGTTAAAGAGACGGACTTAAACTTAAAAATAAATGATGGAAATATCGAAATTAGTGGTGAAAAGGTGAAAAATAAAAATAAAGGACTAAAGACTGTTCATACTAAAGAACGACTTTTTGGTCCTTTTAAAAGAGTCTTTAAACTACCTGAATTAATTATAGAAGATAAGGTAACAGCGACTTTTAAAAATGGTGTGTTAAATGTTGTGCTACCGAAAGAAGAAAAATCTATTCCTAAAAATATAGATATAAAAATCAATTAGGATGATTCTCAAGGTAAGTGTACTGAGATGAATTAAATTTATCTCAGTACACTTTAATATTATATTTTTTTTTAAATTAAAGGTAGTATAATTTTCTTTGATTACTCAACTTAAACACAAGAAACAGATGCAAACACACTCAAAAATGAATATCATTAACCATCATTTTTCTGTTCCACTAGATTATTCTGATCCCGAATTACATAAAATTAATATTTTTGCAAGAGAAGTCTCTTCAATAAAGAAAGGATCATCTGAATTACCAATTTTAGTTTATCTACAAGGTGGCCCAGGCTATGAATCACCTAGACCCATAACAAACTCGGGATGGTTAAAATATGCACTTAATTACTACAGGGTATTACTTCTAGATCAAAGAGGAACAGGAAATAGCAGCCCTATTTATTATAAAGAACTTTTACAGGACAGCTTAGATCTATCCTCTTATAAAGTATCGCAATATAGAGCAGATAACATTGTTCGAGATGCTGAAGAAATTAGATCTAAATTAATTGGTAATAACAAATGGTCCATTTTAGGTCAAAGCTTTGGCGGGTTTTGCGCAACTCATTACCTTTCATTTTATCAAGATAGCTTAGTGAGGGTATTTATAACTGGTGGATTACCACCACTCAATGCTCATTCAGATCAAATTTATACAAGGACATATAAACGAGTTTTAGATAAAAATAATATTTTTTATAAAAGATTTCCTGAAGCTAAAGTAAATGCAAAAAAAATCGCAAATCATTTAATGACTAATAAAGTTTTATTGCCAGATGGTGATTTATTAACAGTTGAAAGGTTTCAACAATTAGGTTTACAGCTTGGCTTTAGTGATGGGATGGCAACGCTTAACTACTTATTTGAGAATGCTTTTATAGGCGAAAAGTTATCCTATTCATTTTTAAAGTCTATAATGATGATCCAAAGCTTTGATACGAATCCTTTTTTTACGATTTTACATGAAGCTTGTTATGCCCAAAATTTTTCGACAAATTGGTCAGCTCAGAGAATCAGAGAAAACTTTCCTCAATTAAAACCAAACAATAAGGAATTCTTTTTTACCGGTGAAATGCTTTACCCATGGATGATGGAATCATATAATGAATTAAAACCTTATAAAGAAATTGCTCAAAAGTTAGCGGTTAAAGATAATTGGCCAACTCTCTATGATAAGTCTGTTCTTGAAAAAAACAAAGTTCCTGTAGCTGCAGCTGTTTATACAAACGATATGTACGTTGACAGAGAGTATTCGTTAGAAACAGCTACACATATCAAAGGTATCAAGATTTGGGAAACAAAAGAAATGGAACATAATGGCCTTAGAAGCGAGGGAGAAAAAGTTCTAAAAACATTATTTAAAGAACTAAATGTCTTCTAGTTAGAAAGATTTTTGGTAAAACTCTATCTTCTTCTTTAATGCTACTTTTTTAATGATTTTCCCATGATTGATCGGACCACTATAAAAAACCTTACTTTGTAGATTATTTTTATTTACAATTTGGTCAAGTTCTTCGTCCCATTTAGGATGACCAAATTTAGATTTACCCCAAATATTATCAATTAAAGTTAAATCCGTTTTGTTCTTTTGTAAATCCGTAGACATATACATCATCTTCTCATTTACTTGATGTGGCGATTTATCGATAAAAAAAATGTTATAATTAAATATATTCAACTTCTCTTCATTTTGAATCTCATGAAGAAATTTGGTAAACCATTCGAAATATGTTTGATTTTCAATTAACCAAAAGAGATCTACTTTTTTTAATTTAACAGCCTCAGGGTTATTTTTAATTTTTAATGCAATATCTTGTAGTATAGGAGCCATTTTTGAAATACCATGCCCAACACCAACTAATATAGCATGCTCTGCTTTGGATATATTTTCACTAGAGGACCCATATGGCCCATCAACTCTAAGATCCAAATCTAGTTTGTTTTTCTCCTTAAATGAGCCGATAACTATTTCATAGAGCTTTTCTGTCCAAGCGTCATAAGATTTTATATGTAAAACAATCTCATTATTCTTAGTTTGCCTGATCATATTGAATGGATGCCACTCCAAAGTTGAGATATCAGAACAATTTAAGTATAAATAATCGCCCGGAATAAATTCAAATTTATTAGAAATATTAACAATAATTTCTAGAGTTTTAGACGGTAGTAATCTTGCCGAAGCTAATGTAACCCTAGATTGATTTTTTCGTCTATTCAATAAAATATTATAATATGAAATCATTTTAGGAATTAGAAGAGATTGTAGCAAGCCAATCTCTTGCACTTGAAATTTTTTGATATTAGTATCTTTAAGATTATTATTTTTATGACTAGACAGTTGTAACCCACTGTCTGAAGCAAGCCAGCGAATAGGGTTAACGGCAAAACCATCTATAAAATCAGGGGAGTCAGTAGCTATGTTTAGAAACTCATCAAAATCAATTGTACCACTTTTATCTTTATCTGCTTTTAAAAAAAACTCATCCACAAGCAGACTTAGTTGAAACTCGTCATAGTCAAGGTTATTCTCAACAAAGCTTTGACTTATTAAAATAGAGAGCTCTTCTTTATCAATAAAACCACTATTATCTAAATCATGTAATTTAAAAGCAAATCTAATTTTTTTATCTTTACTACCGTTTGTAATCTCTTCAATAGTTAAAATAAACTCATCATAATCGACAGTTCCATTTTTATCTTTATCAAAAATTTCAAATAAACGATCAGAAAGTTGTTTATTTTTTATTTCTAAGCCTTCAAAGAACTCTGCTTTATCGATTAACTGATCTTCTCCAGCAATATCTTTGAATTTATTTTTTAAATGAATTAAAAAAGGACCCGTTAACTTGTTTGATTTATTGAGCAATGATGTTTTTGATTTTAAGAATGATTGTAGATACCTAATTTATCGTAAGCAGTTTAATCAAAAATAAAACTTTTTAAAAAAGAATAAAATATGATATATGATACAATTTTAGATACAATAGGACAAACTCCAGTTATTAAAATTAATAAAATTGGGAAATCACTTGATTGCAGTATATATGTAAAATGTGAGTTTTTTAATCCAGGTGGCTCTATTAAAGACAGAATTGGTTGGAGAATGGTATCAGATGCAGAAAAATCAGGAAGGATTAAACCGGGTGATACACTGATTGAACCAACTTCAGGTAATACTGGACAAGGTATAGCACTCGCTTCTGCAGTTAAGGGATATCGCTGTATAATTACGATGCCAAAAAAAATGAGTCAGGAAAAACAAATTGCTCTTGAAGCTCTCGGTGCCGAGATTATTCGGACACCTACTGAGGCTGCATTTGATGATCCCGAAAGTCATATTCAAGTTGCTAAAAAACTTCAAAAAGAGATTCCAAATTCTCATATTCTAGATCAATACGCAAACCCCTCAAATCCAAATGCGCATTACGATGGAACGGCACAAGAAATCATCAATGACTTTGGTCAAGATTTAGATATGGTTGTCATGGGAGTCGGAACAGGAGGAACAATTACGGGGGTTGCCAAAAGACTCAAAGAAAATAACCCTGAAATTAAAATTATTGGTGCCGATCCTGTTGGATCCATTTTAGGTGGTGGAAGTAAAGTCTCGTCCTATCTTGTCGAGGGTATTGGATACGATTTTTTCCCAGAAGTCCTCGATAATTCCCTTATTGACTCTTATATAAAAACCCAAGATGAAGAGTCTTTTAAAATGTCAAGGCGATTGATTAGAGAAGAAGGTCTTTTAATTGGTGGTTCTTGTGGTTCTGCAATGGTTGCTGCAATGAAAGCAGCTAAAGAATTGAAAAAAGGTCAAAAGGTTTTAGTTGTCTTACCCGATAGTATTCGAAACTATATGACTAAATTTCCGAACGATGAGTGGATGAGAGAACAGGGGTTTAATGTCTAAAATTTTCTATGTAATAGCTTTATGCTCTATTCTCCTTGGTAAAAGTGAAAACCCAAGAGGATTCATTGTAAAAGTTGGAGATATGGCTCCCGATTTCTCAATGATGTACACAACAGGTGAAAAATATAACCTTTCAGATTTCAAAGGTTCAACTGTTGTTCTTCAATTCACAGCCAGCTGGTGCTCTGTCTGTAGAATCGAAATGCCTCACCTTGAGAAAGATGTGTGGCAAACGTATAAAAATAAAAATGTTATTTTAATTGGTATCGATAGAGATGAGCCGCTTAGCACTGTTATTAAATTTAAAAATGATATGAAGACAACATACCCACTTGCACTTGATCCAAACGCTGAAATATTCAGTCTATTTGCAGAAAAAAACTCGGGTGTAACAAGAAATGTTGTTATTGACAAACACGGTAAAATCTCTTTTCTTACCCGTTTATTCGAAGAAAGTGAATATCAAGAGATGCTAAAGGTTATTAAAAACCTTACCAATTAATTAAACTATTCCGGTGAAGAAACGCTCGAACTTGGCTTCATATTATTAATCGCTTGATCTAAAGATTCAAATGCCTGCCTAGCTTTAAATTCATTATACAAAGCTTCCTCTTTTTTTGCTTCAACACGTGCAGTTGCTTTTGCAGCTTCCTTAGCTTTATTAGCATCATAGGTTACCATTACAAAAACTCTATCTTTAAAAACTTCAGTTTTCTCAATAGTACATCCTCTCAAGGTTGTATTTACTAAAGATTTCGTCACTGATTCTGTGAACTCAGTGGCACTCGCTTCGGCTCCCATACCTGAAGCCTGCATATGATCATTCAATGCTGATGTAATCGTCGTTTCTACAGCTCTTGCTACTTCTACCCTAGCTCTTTCAGTTGCAACCTGTTTTGAAAGACTAAACTGAGGTCTTAATGCATCCCCTACTCCAACAAAACGATCATCAAACTTTGGTGGATTTAGATACCAGGCTGGTAAATCCTTATTCGTTAAAGGTTTTGGCTTTGATCCGGCACAACCGGCAAAAAAAGATAATGCTACGGTTAGGATTATTAATTTTTTCATTTTTTATTAACTCCGCTTAAATAGGGTTCGTCATAACGCATACTAATTTAATGTTTTTATTTAGAATGGTATAGAAAACTAAATTATAGTTTTTTTACTTTTTTAAGAGACTCTTTTTTAAGAATAGACCTATCAACAAAATTAAGTATTTCACTTCCATCTACAATGGATTTACCTATAGGAATATTTTTAAAATGCAATGTGTTATTATCTTCACTTAAAATACGAGGTTCCCATAGGCATAGGCTATTGTGCCTGAAAAAGTAAAATAAGTTAAGGATTTATCTGACCACTCTTTATTGAGTGTTTCTCCTTTGTATTCTTCTTCTAACACAAGCTTTCCTTCTTCATTGATCGACCATCCGCCTAGCAATGCTTCAAATATTGCCGGTTCATCTAATGCAGGGGCCAGTTCAATACCAATATCTATATTATCATAATCCCTCTGTCTCATAAGTTTCTTGATTTTTACTACGGCTTTTTTTTGTTTAGCTTTGATCATTTGAAAAATTACATATGATCCCACAAATGTGGGGTAAAAATGGTGAGAGATTAATTTATTCTGGTTACTAAATTCTAACTTATTTAATACCATCAATACTATTGACTGCTAATTCTTTATCAAAAACCTCATTTATTAGATGAATAAGTATAAAAGCCAAATGAAGTATCTATTAAAAAGTTTGATAATTACTTTAATTGTTCAAAACTCTTTCGCTCAAGTAAACACAGAAACTTTGAGGGGAACAAGCTCTAAAAAAGAATATAAAAGTAAAGCAAAATTTGATTTTGGATATGAAAAATCAAAAGATGAAATTTTTGATATTTTATTTACACTAAGGTCTGATTATTCTATTCCCGATAATCTCCATTCTTTTGTCATTCTAAATTACCAGAATGGATATAAATCGGATCAAAATGAAAAAAATATAATTATGAATAAAGGTTTTGGACATCTCCGATTAACAAAAAAATTATTTTTCAACTTAAATATTGAATTTTTTTCACAAGTTGGTTTTAATGATTTTCTTTCAATTAAAGAAAGAAAATTATACGGTACTGGATTAAGGACTACTATAATAGAGAGAGATAAAGTAAAATCTTATTTTGGAACTGGTATGATGAAAGAGTACGAGGTATATGATATCAAATATAATTCTATTCAATTATTAAATAGATTAACAAATTACTTAACTATGAATATTCGCTTTAATGATAATATTTCTTTCAAAAATATAAGCTATTATCAACCATCAATAATCAATAGAAATGATTTTAGAGTTTTAGTAGATAATGAAATAAAATTTAAAATAAATAATAGGTCTAGCATAAATATGACAATAAACTATAGGTTTGATAATGAACCGCACGAAAATATTGGAAAATCTTATTTCCAGATAAATAATGGTTTTGAATTAGAGTTTTAATTTGTATGCTATTATTAATTATAGTTAGAAAACCTTCTCATTTGTTTTCGTTATATGAAAAATCCTTAAGAAAAAAGCCTAATGAATATGGTTCTATGCTTTTAATTAAATTTTTTTTTATATAATATTAAAAAATTAATATGCAAAATTTAATAGCTTATATCCAGAACGTATCTGATGACCAAATATATTTGGTTTATCTAATTGTAATTTTCATTAGCTACCTTATATATCTATTTACTAATCGTATCATTTTAAAATCAATTTCCCATTTCTCTAAAAAAACATCAACGTATGTAGATGATATTTTAATTGAAAAGAAGGTTTTCAATAAGATACCATACCTTCTCCCCTTAATCTTCATTTATAACCTTAAGGATTTTCTCCCCTGGTTTAGGGCGATTGAAAATATTTTACTTTCAGTTTTTCCGCTGATAATACTTATTTCACTTAATGCATTTATAAATGCAATAAATGAAATTTATTCTAGGAGTAATTTTTCAAATAAACTAAATATCAAAAGCTACATACAAGTTCTGAAACTGATTGTAAATCTGCTCGGAATAATCGTTATTATTTCTTTTTTAATTGGAAAATCTCCCGTTTACTTTCTCAGTGGTATTGGTGCATTAACAGCAGTATTACTACTTGTTTTTAAAGATACTATTCTTTCACTTATCTCTAGCATTCAAATTAGCTCCAACAATCTTTTCAAGATTGGGGATTGGGTTGAAGCTTCTCAATTTGGAGCTGATGGAGATGTCATTGATATTGCTCTTCATTCCGTTAAAATTCAGAATTGGGATAAGACAGTAAGTATAATTCCTACAAACAAGCTGATTGATTCCTCTTTCAAAAACTGGAGAGGAATGTCTGAAAGTGGAGGAAGACGGATAAAACGCTCAATAAAAATTGATATGAATAGCATAAAGTTTTGCAATGATTCAATGATAGATAAATTTAAAAAATTTAATATAATTAGTGATTACATTTCTTCCAAATTGGTTGAGATTAAAAAAGATAATCTTAAAAATAATATTAATGAAGAAGCAGGGCTAAATGGGAGATCACTGACAAATATTGGCACATTTAGAGCATACATAGAAGGCTACTTGCGGAAACATTCTAGCATTCATCAAGAAATGACCTTCTTAGTTCGACAACTTTCCCCAGAATCAGATGGGCTTCCAATTGAAATTTATGTGTTTTCTAATGACACCAATTGGGTTAACTATGAAGCCATTCAGTCAGATATTTTCGATCACTTACTTGCTGTTTTATCGGAGTTTGATTTAAGAGTTTTTCAGAACCCTACAGGAAATGATTTTAAAAGACTAGCGTAATCTTACTTGCTAATTTAAATCACTAAAACTCATCTGCTTTGGATGTATATGATCATTTATAACTATGTAATAGTCGTTTCTACTACTATTGTTACATCTACCCTAGCTCTTTCAGTTACTACCTGTTTTGACAGACTAATTTAAAGTTTTTTACCATTTTTAAGAGACTCTCTTTTAAGAATAGACCTATTTACAAAATTAAGCATTTCACTTTCATCTACAATAGATTTACCCATAGGAATATTTTTAAACTCTAAGATGTTATTATCTTGATTTATTCTATTATTCAATCTTTCAATTTCTTTCTTACTTTCTTTGAAAATATTTAAAATATTGGGTTTGTCAGCGTATGCGTTAACATAAGTATCACCTGGAAATTTATCCATATATCTATCTAAACGTCTATTCAAGTATTTAATTCTGGATTCTAAATAACTTATGTTAACTATCTCTTTATTGGAATGAGGCAAGCTTAATTGAACTTGATTTAAATAACGGCCTTCGCGACCAGAAGAAAAGACAAATGGACCTCCATCTTTTTGTTTCATAGATGGACGGGTAAGCATGGTACTTCCACTGGTAAAAATCATATCAGCATCTGGGAATTTAGTAGGTAGATCATTATAAGAAGATCGCTCACTGTTAACTAATAAAATGATAATATCTGTTTGATTTTTTAGCTTAGAAATATACTTATTACCTTCTTTTATATAGTCGATCTGTTCGATGCTGGAATCACTCTCACCTGATAAATTTGTCAATCCAATAATACCATATATCATTCCTGTTTTCTCAATAATGATATAAGGGTCAAATAGAAGAGAACCAGATAACGTATTTATTAGGTTAGCAGAAATAAAAGGAATACTTGTTTTTTCTTTTACTTCTAAAATAAATGGTAAACCTGCAGAAAGATCATTCTGGCCAATATTGATGACATCACAGCCAATTTTTTCATACCCTTCTATAAGAACATATGCGTTGAAGAGGTCAGATGTAAGAGTTGAGTCTGGTAAAAAAGCTGATTTGAATAATAAATCTCCAGAGTCTAAAATAATGGGAGAAATCCCTTCACTCTTTAACTGGTTAATCGTAGTTAGTTTTTTGGACAGACCGCCCAGTGGTTTCTTTGGTCAACCACAAGGATCTAATTGGCCATGAACATTGCCTGTTACAATAATCGGTGGAGAATTTTGACTAAAAAGAAAACTAAAAAAGACCACCAAGGTTATAAAAGATTTATTGACCAAGGTGGAGAAAACACTCATCTTATTTTTCTAAAAGCAACTCATCAATAACAGCACTTAGCTCACCTTCAAAGTCTTCATTCTCATCAAAACCTTTTTTTGCTAATTGAATTGTCCGATATTTATCAATTATATATAGTCGAGGCAATGACTTAGCACCATATCTTTTTTTAGCAACACCTCTCGAATCATAAAGAATTGGCATTGTTATTCCTTTTGCATCTAAAAAAGGACCTGCCTTAGGGGAATCTTCCCATCCTTTTACTGTTCGCGTCGCTTCCGTTATATCAATAAGAAAAAACTTAATTTTTTCGTCGCTATACTTTTGATATAAGGTCTCTAAATGTGGAAGCTCTTTCATACAGGGCTTACACCAAGTTGCAAAAAAACTTAACACAACGACATGTCTGTCAGGTTGAGTTGTTGGCTTTTTTAACCTTTTACCTTTTTCTTCGGTCCATGTTTTTAAGAACTCAAACTTACCAGGACCTGACATGAGAGCCCATGATGGAGCGATATCTCCAATTTTTAGACCAGGGTCTTCAGAATCATCTTCAGGTATTACAGCAATTTCACCATCCTGAGAATATCCCATTGATAATACAGAAAAAAAGAGTATTGTAAATATTGATTTCATAGTATCCTTTTATTAAAAATCTAGGCCGAATTAGTCTAGAACAAACATGACCCGGCAATTACTAAAAAGCGAGGCTAATCCATCCGCAGAGGATGCTTTCCCAGCGTCTGTATTCGATATAGTTATATCCGCCGCAGAAGATCCAAAAATAGACGTACCACGAAGTATTAACGGATTCCCTTGTACTCTTGGGTCATTTTTAGCTTGATCCAATGTTTTTGCATAGCCAACCACACCATTAGAGGCTGCATAATCTCGACTATATTGGCCTGGACCATACACAACACTTCCATCTTGATTTAAAATACGAGGAGACATGGCGGGTCTTAAACCCAAACCGGTACCATCAATAATAATACCCGTAACTCCACCTGAAGTTGGCTGCGCTGCAGTAGATGAAGAAGTAGCTGCGGTAGCATTAGTGCTGTTTGCAGTGCCATATTGCAGAGTTGGTGCACTGTCAGCCATCGGAAGTAAAACTCTTGATATATCAGCCATTTTAACTTCATAGGTTACTTCTACACTTGTATCACTTAGGTACGAAGGTTGACCTACACGTCTTGCACCTCTAATAGCACCCTGAACTTGTGTTTTGATCATATCATCAAACATGGCACCTGAAACCGTTGTTTCAGAAGTAACATTTACACCATTTACAATCTCAATAAGCTGTCTTAGAGCATCCTGCTTGGCAATGCGCATTGCAGATCTTCTAGCTTGACCTGCATTAATTACATTTTCGGGTATAAAACCAATTCCAATTGCCTGGATAGTTCTGTCTCCATAATTGATGGATCCTTTTTCAAAGACATCCCCAATAAAGTTGTCTTGCGCAATCATTATTGAAGCCAATAGATAAAAAATAGATAAGTACTTCATATAAACCTCTTTTATTGAGCAACCTCAGCGGTAATACGGTTTCCAGTAATACCCGTTACTTTAATATTAAAGCCATCGGGCTGAGTTTTACTCAATCCCATTGCTAAATCCATTGCCTTTCCTTCAAACTCTACTTCATATTCTGCAATACCATCATTCAAACTTTTAGAATAAGCATTTCTGATACCATTAACTGTTTGAGCTTTTAAGAAGCTTTCAAACATTGTGTAAGACATAAAATCAGCGTTATTCAATACGACATAACATTTGACGAAATTGGATTGAGCAGTACTCCATTTCTGAATAAGTTGCCGAATAATTTCTGTACCTAATTTTTCAGCCGCATCGTTCATCGCGTTAACACCAGCAGTGCTTGGAGAAATATGTGGTTTTTTACCGTGAGCATTTGGTACGACAGCCAGTATGTCACCCGTATCGACTCTAACAATCTTCCCATTAATATCAGCCTGACCAGAAGTCATACTATAAACTTTTCCACCGGATGAAATTTTTGCGGTACCAATAACTATAATATCCGCTCCAAGTTGACTCGCAACTTTAGCTGCTGCTGAGACATTTCCAGAAATAGCATCGTCATAATCTTGCGCACCTTTTAGAGCTTGAACGAGTTGTCTATCGACCACATCAAAGCCCTTATCATAAAACATACTCAAAAGTTTTGTTTCAGCGAAATCTGTAGGGACATTATCAATGAGGTTATCTTCACGAATTAAAAAGATAATCCGGGGTCTATTCATGGAACTTAATAAAGTTTGAAGGGCGGCCTCATCTTGCATAACCTCATCAAGCATAGCCGTTACTTCAGCAGAAATAGTAACTTCCCAATTTCCATCGGGTCCTTTACTTTCGTTTACAACTTTAAAAGTTTTGACAAAACCCTGTGCTTTTGAATAAATATTGTCTGTTAAAGAAGTTGCTGTAACGACAGTTTCTGAGGAAATATATGCACCAAGACCAACTTCGACCGCATCTCTTTTTATCCAGATGAGCCGGTAAATAGAGCTGAATACGCGATGGCTATTCAAAAAATATTATCAATGGTTACGGGTGATAAAAGTTTAGAAACAAGATACTTTGGTGAGAGTCCTTCTCGCTTTCAGGATGTTACAAGTAGTCATCCTGCTTACAATGCGATGGCTTTATGTGCTGAGAGAGGTATAATGCAAGCCGATATGATTACGGGAAGATTTCTTCCGAAAAAGTCAGTTGCGGGT
>JAOLAV010000015.1 GCA_028338895.1 Fidelibacterota bacterium | reverse complement strand
CACACTACTTAAAAAATGTAAAGATTAACCAGGAAGAGCTAAAAAAATATATTTTTTATAAAAAGAAAAGGTATACTCGTAACTTAATACATAGAGAAGAAGATTTTGAGCTTATGATTATCTGTTGGGCACCAAATATATCTGCTCCAGTTCATGGTCATGAAGGTGAAAAATGTTGGGCTAAAGTATTAGACGGTCAATTGCAAATATGCAATTATACCCAAATCTCTGAAAACCCACTAGAGATAAAGCTTTTAAAAGAGATCCCTTGTGAGCCCGGTTATCTTGATGGGCCAGCAGATATTCATTCTGTCGAAAATTTATCAAAAGATTTCGCAATGTCGCTACATGTTTACGCTAAGCCATATGATGCATGCGATATATATAATTTAGAACAACAAACAGTCAAACGCTCTAGACTTGGCTACTACAGTATTAATGGAATTGTATGCTAATTTTAAATAGAGTCTAGTTTCTCTATTCTTTTCTGATGTCTTCCGCCAGAGAATGGCTCTTCTAACCATAGTTTGATAATATCAAAGATCTCTTCTTGCGACATAAAACGAGCACCGAGAGATAAAATATTAGCATTATTGTGTTCTCTGGATAACTTAATAATATCTTTAGGACCATTATAAAAAACAGCTGCTCGACATCCTTTAATTCGATTTGCTGCCATTGCTTCCCCTTGCCCTGATCCACCTAAAATAATACCTCGACTCATTGGGTCTTTTGCAACCGCTTTTGCACAGGGGAATATATAATCAGGATAATCATCTAAAGCATCATATTCATAAGCACCATGATCAATAACATCATATGATTTTTCGAAGAGATGATCTTTAATTATATTTTTTAACTCTAGACCCGCATGATCAGTCGCCAAATGAATTATCATAATAATTTACTCAAATGTTCTTTTATTCTATTGACTACTTTTTCTGGAGTAAAGCCAAATTCTTCAGCTAATACTTTTCCTGGGGCAGAAGCACCATAATGATCTAACCCAATATTAAGACCGGTTTGACCCGTAAATTTTTGCCAGCCTTGTGTGATTCCAGCTTCAATAGAGACCTTTAAAGCTCCGCGCTGTGGTAATAATTCTTCTCTATAATCAGCTGATTGCTTTTCAAATATTTCCATGCACGGCATACTAATTACACGCACTTTTTTATTTACAAGTAATTTAGCGGCTTCTAGAGCCAATGAGACCTCGGATCCAGTTGCAATTAAAATAATTTGAGGTGCAGCCTCACAATCTTTGATTATATAAGCACCTTTTCTAACAAAAGCATCTAAGACATCATAATTAATTTTGGAGACAGGTACTCCTTGCCTCGTTAACAAAAGTGCACTTGGAGTATCCATTGTTTCTAATGCAAGCTTAAAACATACCGCTGTTTCTTTAGCATCAGCAGGTCTAAGGACATTAAAGTTTGGTATAGCTCTCAAAGCCATAGCATGTTCAACGGGTTGGTGAGTTGGACCATCTTCTCCAACGTAAAAAGAATCGTGTGTGAACTCATGTAATACTCTTACACCTTGGATCGCACCAAGGCGTAAAGCTGGTCTCTCATAATCGGCAAAGACTAGAAAAGTACCTCCAAATGGTATTATCCCACCATGAAGCGCCATGCCATTCATCATTGCTGCCATCGGAAACTCTCTGACACCAAATGGAATATTGCGACCAGAATGGTTTTTTGCAGTAAAATCTGAATATGCCTCTGCAAAATTACCGGTATAGTTAGAAGGCTCTAAGTCTGCAGAACCACCAATTAGGTTTGGTAACAATTTTGAATATTTATCAAGGGTTACACCAAATGCTTTCCTTGTGGCAATTAGGCCCTCTTCTTCAAATTTTGGAAATTTAAGGTTTGGAAGATCGTCGTCAAGAAATGATGAGATCAATGAGGAGACTTTATCATCATTTCTAAAAGACTTAACTTTATTTTCCCATGAGTTAGCATTTTCAATTAATTTTTTAAAACGCTCTTGAAAATATTCTTTAACTTCATCAGGAGAATAAAAAGGACTACCTGGCAAACCTAATTTGTCTTTTGTCAAATTTATTTCATCTTGAGGTAGCGGAGCACCATGAGTGTTATGATCCTTTTCCATATTAGCCGTACCCTTAGCCATAATTGTATTACCAATAATTATGCTAGGTCTCTTACTATTTTGGGCTTGTTTTATTGCATCATTTAATTCTGAATGATTATGTCCATTTATTTCTTGGACATGCCAATTAAAACCTTCAAAAACTTTATAATAATTAGTTGAATCAGATCTATTGGTATGTCCTGAGATTTGAGCCTCATTTGCATCATAAAAAACTATTAATTTTTCTAGCCGTAAATGTCCAGCTAAGGAAGCTGAACCCAAAGTAACAGGCTCTTGAAGATCTCCATCACTGGCCAAAACATATGTAAAATGATCTACTAAATCACCCGCTGGTTCACTTTTATCTTTTAATGAATTGTGTAGATATGCCTCAGCATGGGCCATTCCTACGCCCATCGCAAAACCTTGCCCAAGTGGTCCAGTTGTACATTCAACGCCAGGTATTTCTACTTCAGGATGTCCTGGAGTTCTGCTATTTAATTGACGAAAATTCTTAATATCTTCCATATCCAGCCAACCAATTAAATGGAGTAAAGAATATTGCAGCATGGACATATGTCCACCGGATAATATAAATCGATCTCTATTAAACCAATTTGGATTTTCTGGATTGAAGCTTAAAAAATCGCTATACAATAAGTAGGCAAAATCAGCGCAGGACATTGGTCCACCTGGATGTCCGCTATTTGCTTTGCGTATAGCATCTATTACCAATCCTTTTATAACTGAAATGGAGAAATGGTCTTTTTCTTCTTTTGACCATTGCTGAAAAGTTTCTAATTCTTTGTATGTTTTCATTATTCCCAACTAAATTTGATTATACGCAAGTTTTATTTTTTTATATAAAAGTAGTTATTAAATGATCTTATGATTTTGAAAGCTGATAAAAATCTTTTATTGTTTTAATTGGGTCCTTAGCATTGAATACTTCAGAGCCAGCGACTAAAATGTTTGCACCTGAATCGATTACTTCCTTTGCGTTGTGAAGTTTCACACCCCCATCGACTTCGATTAAAACATTGTCTAAACAATTTTGATTTAAAAAAGACTTAATTTTCTTTATTCTCTGATTCGAACCTTTAATATAGCCCTGGCCACCAAAACCTGGTTCTACAGTCATCAATAAAACCACATCTACTTTATCTAAAAATGGTAAAACATCATTTATCGAAGTTTTTG
This sequence comes from Fidelibacterota bacterium, assembly GCA_028338895.1. Lineage (GTDB taxonomy): Bacteria > Fidelibacterota > Marinisomatia > Marinisomatales > UBA1611 > JAOLAV01. Next base: position 19,878 of record JAOLAV010000015.1, on the reverse strand, counting down.
GTTTTATCGATATTCCAGCCTTACAACCACAGGAATGTATCAAATCTATTACACCATTAGGATCATCAGTAGCTTCTAAATGGAAAGTGATATTATCTGCACCTGCTCGAGCAAATGGTTCTACAAGTTTTTCAGGATCAATTACCATCATATGTACATCCATAAACTTTTCTGTTTTACTTCTAAGTGATTTTAAAACAGGAGGGCCGATAGTAAGATTTGGAACAAATTGATTGTCCATGACATCAATATGGATCCAGTCAGCGCCACCTTTTTTACAAATCTCTAGCGCTGATTGTAAATTTGAAAAGTCTGCAGAAAGAATAGATGGTGCTAGTTTGAAATTATTAATCATTTTCACCTATTTAAGTTATAAAAATAAAAACAAACTTTCCTTATGGATAAATAAATTCTACCACTTTATTTAATTTTTCACTTAGACTCATCCCGACAGGACATGTCTTTGCCGCTCTTTCTAGCTTTTCTCGATCTTTTAATTTCAATTTATTTTTAAATATAATTTTTATTCTGACTTCTTTAATTCTTCTCGGGTTTGATCCCATTTTTTTTTGAACCTCTGCACAAGCTTCTAGAATATTTAGATTTGAACGCTTTGCTACTATTCCCATTATTGTTAGAATACACGAGGCGAGCGCAGTCGCGACTAAATCTGTAGGTGAAAAGAATTCACCTTGTCCTTCATTATCTTTTGGAGCATCAGTAGTCAGCTTTTCGCCTGAATCTATATGAATTGCTTCTGTTCTTAAATCACCTTTATAAAAAACTTTTGAAATCATTAAAGAACCTTCATTTATCTAGTTAATTAAATCTGGTTTTACTGAAAATAAAATATTTTAATATCTATCATACGAATAGGCTTAAATTTTTTATTATTTCTTCATTTAATTTTACTTCTGATATTTCACCGGACACAAACTTACTAATTAAGTCTAATTGTATTTCACCTCGACGATACACTTCAGCATAAGGGATTTCATGAAAAGAGACCATTGAATACCTAGGAATAAATCTATTTGGAAATCTTCTTTCCAATAAAAGCTCGACTTCTCTATGTTTTTTATAATCTAGATTATTTACAGAGTCACGCATTTCAATATAGTTTTCCAGAGCCATATTTGCTATTGCGTGTCCATTTTCGACATGATTAGTCCCAAAATCATTAAACATAGCCCCTAGGTCACCACTATTTTTATCAATTAAAGAATCAATAACAGTACAATCTTGGAATGAAGCATTCATTCCTTGTCCAAAGAATGGAACTATTGCATGAGCTGCATCACCCATAATAAGGGCAATATCTTTGTAATTCCATTTTTCACAGTATATGCTCGCTAATTTTCCAACTGGATTATTTTTAAATTCATCAACTAAAGATGGAATTAATTGTATTGTATCTGGGAATTCTGTTTCAAAGAAAAATAGGATGTCATCCGAAGATTTGATTTTTTCAAAACTACCTACTCCTTTCATTGGGGCAAAAAGTGTACAAGTAAATGATTTATCCATGTTTGGAAGCGCGATTAGCATAAAATTGCCTCGAGGCCATATATGCAGAGCATTAGGATCCATTTTATACTTTCCATTTAGCGATGGTGGTATTGTTAGTTCTTTATATCCATGCCCTAAGGGCTTCTTCCTAAACTTCAGATCTTCTTTTTTCAACATTAAGTTTCTTAATTGAGAAGTAAAGCCATCGGAACCAATTAATCTGTTAAATGAAATAGCTTTATCACCAAAATTGATTTTTTTATTCTCAAAATCTGCATCAGTTAATTCATGGTTAAAAGAAAGTTGAATATCCTTTTGCCTCTCGACATGATCTAATAAAGATATATTTAAAAAAGATCTTGATACAGAATAAATAACTTCATCTTTATTCTGTCCATATAGCTGCAAATGAGTATTGCTATTTTTATCATGCAACATTCGACCTTTCATAGGTATTAAATTTTTCTGTATCTTCTCAAATATACCAATATCTCTTAGTGCTTTTATACCTCTAGCCGAGAGAGCCAAATTAATTGACCTCCCAGCGCCTTGAGGTGCTTTTCTCATATCTGATCTACGCTCATATAAATCAACTTTATAACCTCTTTTAGAAAGATAACTGGCTAATAAAGGTCCAGACAAGCCTGCACCAACTAATGTAATATCAAATTTATTCATTTAATACATCTCTGATTAATTTTACAGTATTAAAAACCTCTTGAAACGTATTAAATAAAGGATGCGGTGCCAAACGGATTACATCCGGCTCTCGCCAATCGCAAATAAGCCCTTCTTCAATTAGTCTATCAAAGACTTGTCTCCCTTTTTTTATTGAGATTGATAGTTGAGAGCCCTTATTGTTTGGTGTAATGATAGATACCTCTGGTAAGTCAATCTTTATTAAAAACTCAAGGTAGCCTGTTAATTTAATTCCTTTATTCCGGATATTCTCCATACCTGCTTTTTCATAAAGTTCTAGCGATGCCATTAATGGAATCATACCCATAATTGGAGCATTACTAATTTGCCATCCTTCAGCTGTTTTTATAGGGCTAAACTCTGCTGGCATTTTGAAACGTGTATTTTTATCATGCCCCCACCAACCCGCAAAACGAGGGCCTTTCCAATCGTGGTGATCTTCATGAATAAATACTCCAGCGGGGGATCCGGGTCCAGCACATAAGTATTTATAGGTACACCATGATGCAAAATCAACGCCCCAATCATGAAGTTCTAGTTCAATATTACCAGCGCAATGGGCAAGATTAAATCCAATAGTAGCACCATGCTTTTTACCGAATGAGGTAATTGACTCCATATCAAATACTTGACCAGTATAGTAATTAACCCCCCCTAGATAAATCAAAGCGATTGAATCACCATGAAGCTCTATAGCATCCAAAATATCTTTTTCATCAAGAACTTTTCTTCCGTCTCTTGGTGCTATTTCAACTAATGCTTCCTCTTTATTATAACCATGAAAACTAATTTGACTCTCAATAGCATATTGATCTGATGGGAATGCGTCTTTTTCTATAATAACTTTAAATCGTTTTTTTTGAGGGTGATAAAAAGAAACCAATAATAAATGAATGTTAACAGTTAATGCATTCATAATTACAACTTCTGATGGCTTTGCACCTACAATATTTGCAGAAGGCTTAGCTAGTCGTTCATGGAAGTCAACCCAACGAATATGTTGTCCAAGAACACCTTTTTCGCCCCATAACTCTAATTCGTTTTTTATTAATTCAGGTACTGATTTTGGTTGTAGTCCTAGAGAATTACCACAAAAGTAAATTATTTTTTTATCTAAAGAATCTTTTGGATAAAAAAACTTTTGCCTAAAGTGACTTAACTGATCTTCTTGATCTTCTTTCTCAGCATAGCTGATTGAGTCTTTAAAATTCATTTAAAATTAATTTTATCAATATTTAGCCAATCTAATGCATTTTTATAGAGTATTTTGCTCTTGATGTCATCCGAAAGGTTTGATTTTTCAATTAAATCACCAGGGTTACTCTCTCCTAAAGGGAAAGGATAATCTGAACCCAACGCTATACTTGTATCACCTAGCTTATTAATTAGAAAGTTAAGAGCATCAAGATCATGCACTAATGAATCAACCCAGAATTTGCCTAAATATTTTTGAGGGTCAATATTATTATCTGTGGCACAAAGATCCGGCCTAACATTATACCCATGCTGTATTCGACCAAATGTCGCGGGGAATGATCCTCCTCCATGAGCAAAAGCGACTCTTAGCTTTGGTAACCTTTCAAAAATGCCACCAAATATCATAGAACATATTGCACGAGAAGTTTCTGCAGGCATTCCAACTAACCAAGGTAGCCAATACTGTTTAATTTGGTCTTGCCCTAAAATATCCCAAGGGTGAATAAAAATGGAAGCACCTAAGTCCGAGGCTGCTTCAAAGACAGGAAATAAAGATGCATCATTTAAATTTAGTCCATTAATATTTGAACCAATCTGAACTCCATGAAGGCCTAATTTTTTGACACATCTTTCTAATTCCCAAATAGCAAACTCAGGACTTTGCATTGGTAGGGTTCCAAGCCCAATAAATCTTTTAGGGTTTTTACTAACAACTTTAGCTATGTTATCATTTAAAATTTTTGAAAGGACAAGAGCATCATTGGGTTTAGCCCAATAACTAAACATTATAGGTACAGTAGAAAGAACCTGGATATCAACTCCACTTTCTTCACATTCTTTTAATCTAATCTTAGGATCCCAGCAATTAGATTCTACAATTCTAAAAACCTCATCACCTTTTTTCATTTGTGCTGATCCAGGATGGTGATGATCTAAAGAAATCCAACCTTCATAACCAAATTGTTCTTTTAAATTTGGCCAATTTTCAGGAATGATATGAGTGTGTATATCTATCTTCATGGACTTTGAACTTTATCGCAGATGTTACAAGTCCTTGCATTAATATTTTCCCAATACGTATCGAACAATGGTGGTAGTTGTTTTACTATATCTTTGAGCTCAATATTAACTTCATATAGAAGGTGATCACAGAAATCACAATACCATTGAAAAGTATCGAAAACCCCAGGTCCCCTTTTATATTCTACAACTAGCCCAACTGTATTTTCAAAACGCTGTGGTGAATGAGGAATATTTTTAGGTAATAAAAATATTTCACCCTCTTTTATTTTAATATCAACCTTTTTTTTATCATCTATAATCTTAAGAGTCATATCTCCTTCTACCTGATAAAAAAATTCTTCAATAGAGTCAACATGATAGTCTTTTCTTGAATTTGGTCCTCCAACAACCATGATAATAAAATCTCCATCATCATAAACAACTTTATTACCAACGGGAGGTTTTAATAAATGTCTATTTTCATCAATCCAATTTTTAAAATTTAGAGGGTTAGAAAACTTCATTTAAAAGATCAGTTAATTGTTGCTATACATTTTAATTCAATTGCAATAGGGGTTGGTAAGGAAAGAACTTCAACAGTTGTTCTACAAGGCTGATTACCCCTGAAATAATCTCCATATATTCTATTATAGATATCAAAATCACGCTTCATATCGGTTAAAAAAACTGTTATGTCTACTAAATTGTCCCAATGACTACCTGATTCTTCTAATATAATTTTAACATTATTAAAAACAGAATGACATTGCTCCTCAATATCATGTATCACTGTGTTCCCTTGGCCATCAATTAAAACGCCTGGGATTACATTTGTTCCATGCTTTCTTGGCCCAACTCCAGACAAAAATAAAAGACTCCCAACTTTTCGAGAATGAGGGTAATTACCAACGGGGTCGGGAGCATTACTAGTATTTTTTTCCTCATTCATGGTTTTTTCCTTATCATTTCTAATCTATTCCAAGTTTCTTTATCTGCTACTAACCTTTCTACAACGTCATTTCTTAATATGGAAGATTTAAAAATTTCTTCAACATCATCAACCTTAACCCCAGTATACCAAATATTATCTGGATATATTACAACAACAGGACCTAATTCACAGGCATCAAGGCAGCCACTTTTATTTGACCTCACAATACCTTTTAAACCATTTTGGTTTATTAGTTTCGAAAAGCTGGTTCGAATTTCTAAGCCACCACATCTACCGCAATCACCTCTTGGACTTTTTTTATCTCTTTCATTTGTACAAATAAAAATATGTTTATTAAACTTAGGCATCATACTGGTTTACATATGTTTTTTTGCTCTGTAAAGAAATGAAGAACATCCAGCCCCCCTTCTCTACCCAAGCCAGATTGTTTCATTCCTCCAAACGGTGTTCTCAAATCACGTAACATCCAACAATTAATCCAAATAACTCCAGCATTAATCTTTTTAGAGACTTCGCCTCCTCTGACGGAATCACCTGTCCATATTGTAGCAGATAATCCATAATCAGATTGATTTGCGATATTAATAGCTTCTTGTTCTGTTTCAAAAGGTTGTAAAGTAACAATAGGTCCGAAAATTTCTTCTCTATTTATTCTGCTTTCAGGTCCAAGACCTTCAACAATAGTAGGCTCTAGAAACCATCCATTTTTACAACGTTGATTAATTTCTAAGATTTTCCCACCAAATAGGATAGACCCTTTTTCTTCCTTGATAAGATCAACATAATAGTTAATTTTATCGAAATGTTCTTTTGAAGAGATTGCTCCAAATTGTGTCTCAGGTTTAATTGGATCACCAATAATTATTTTTGAAACTTTTTTAACAAAGTCAATTTTAAATTTTTCATAAACCTTTTTTTCAACAATAATCCTGGAACTGCATAGGCAAACTTGACCTTGATTTGTAAAGGAGGATTTAACTAAGCTGTTAAGCATTTCTTCATAATCACAATCAGCAAAAATAATAGCTGGATTTTTTCCACCCATTTCGAGTGATGTTTTTTTGAATGATATTGCTGTATTTTGAGCTATTTTTTTACCAGTAGAAGTTCCCCCTGTAAATGATACAGCTTTAATTTTAGGATGGCTAACTAATGGGTCACCAACTGATACACCATTACCGTTAAGAATATTTAATACTCCTGGTGGTAAATTATTTTTTTTACATATTTGAGCTAGTTTAAATGCTGAATATGGTGTTATCTCTGAAGGTTTTGCAATTACAGTGTTGCCTACAATCAAAGCTGGTATAATTTTCCATGTAAAAAGATATAATGGCAAGTTCCAGGGCGATATACAAGCGACAATACCGAGCGGTAGCCTTTGAATATGATTATTTGACTCATCACTAGTTATAAAATAATCAAGTTTAAAACTTTTAATAAAATCTATAAAAAACGTGAAATTTTCAATAGCCCTTGGGATGTCTAATGTTCGTGCTAAAGTAATTGGTTTCCCTGAATCTCTGGACTCCCAAATAGCGAATCTATCTTGGTCAGATATAAGATCTAGAGCTATATCAGATAAATAATCCGACCGCTTTTTAACTGACAAATTTGACCAGATCGGAAATGCATTTCTACCCGCTTCTATTGCATCTTCAACATCTTCATTATTCGAATTCGGTACTCGAGCATAAAGACAACCAGTTGCTGGCTCAAATACATCCAAGTATTCATTAGACCTTGGCGATACAAAATCCCCGTTTATATAATTAAATATTGTTTCAATCATTCAAATTCTAATTTAATATCTACCGCTGGAGCATTTGCAGTGATAGCACTCATAGATATTCCATCTATGCCTGTCCAAGCGTATGATTCTAAAGTTTTAATATTAATACCGCCGCTCGCTTCAATAAAGACTAAATGCCCTTCTTCTTCCTTCCTAATTAACTCAACACCTTTTTTTACTATTTCAGGAGTCATATTATCGAGAAGAAACCCGTCGACCTTAAGTTCCAAACCTTCCTTTAATTGGTCGAGATTATCAACCTCAAGCTCAATTGGAAGTTTTTGAATGTTTTTCTTTCTAATCTGATTTATTGCATTCTTTATATTTCCAGCAGCTTGAATATGATTATCCTTTACTAAGATTGCTGATGATAGATCTAAACGATGATTCCAACCTCCCCCAACAGAAACAGCATGTTTCTCAAATTTTCTTAGACCAGGTGTTGTCTTTCTCGTATCCATTATTTTAAACCCTTCTGGAATGTCTAATTTGCAATATTTATTTGTTTCCGAGCTAATCCCGCAAAGTCTCTGCATCAAATTAAGGACGACTCTTTCATAGGTTAAAATTGTCTTAGCTGGCCCTTTTATTTTTAATAATTGATCACCAGGGTAAAAAGCAATCCCATCTTTTGCCAGTATTTCAATCGTACAATTATCTGGAAAACAAAATGGTAGATACTTTTCACCACAAAAAATTAAATTTTCCATCGCAATCATACCCGCTGATACAGACTCTGATTCTAAAACTGTAGCATCTGTCGTTACATCTCCGTTAGGAGTATCTTCTTTTATAAACTCACTTATTTTAGACCGAATCCAATTTGGCTCTAAGTTAATTTGCTGATCAAAATTAATTTTTTTATTCATTACACACCGATCCTACCACCATCAACGGATAAATTTTGACCCGTTATATAGCTAGCTTCATCTGAACATAGAAAAGCTACGACATTAGCAATCTCTTCCGGTGTTCCTAATCTCTTAAGAGAAGTATTTTGTATCCAGTTCTCTTTAACCTGATCAGCATGAACGCCCAAAGTAATTGCTTTATTTGTTGCTAATTGATCTAAGCGGTTTGTCATTGTATACCCCGGCAAAATGCTATTAACAGAGATACCAAAAGGTCCTAACTCTATTGCGAGTGTTTTCGCCCATTGAGATACACTCCCTCTTATTGTATTTGATACACCCAGTCCCGGAATAACTTGTTTGACCGAAGTAGAAATAATATTAATAATTCTTCCACTTTTTCTTTTTTTCATAATTGGAAAAACTAGTTTTGTCATGATATGGTTTCCTATCAAAAGTCTTTCAAATGCTACTCTAAACTCTTCTTCACGAGCATCAATCAGCCTCCCACCTTTTGGTCCTCCAGAGTTATTGACCAATATATCTATTGGCTTGTCCATTTCTCGAATATGATTAGTTACTCTTTTTTCTAAGGTTTCTGTATCATCAAAATCTACGATTAGGTAGGAATGACTCTGTCCATGATTGATAGATAATTCTGATAATGTATTCATCAGTTTTATTTCATCACGTGCAATTAATGTTATTTCACAACCACTTTTAGCTAATTGAAGTGCACTTGCTTTTCCAATACCATCTGTACTTCCACAAACAAAAGCATGTTTTTTTTCTAAAGATAATTTCATGATTTAAAATAATAACCCAGTTTTTCTTTTATATTCTTTGGTAATTCTGGAAGTGCAGATCTTTTAATAAAAAAAGTTGATAAATCAGATAGCTCCGAAAAAACTTTATGTTTATCTGCCGCTGCATTTAAATAGGCATGTCCCGTTGAACCACCGGTGCCAATTTTACCACCTATCATTCGCTGCACCATTATCGCATGTCGCTGTCTCCAGTTAGTAAATAACTCATCTATATCCATTAACCGAGACAATAGATTAAATGGTGAGTGCAATATTGGTTCATCTCGATATAAAAAGATTAGAAGCGCTGCTTTCGTTGCTTTATGTGAAAGTCTTTTCTCACCTTTTTCAATAAGCTCATTGTGTTTTTCTGTGCTTATAAAAGCATTAAAAGCCAATACTGTTGCATCATGGGATTTCAGATTGGATTCAAGTTCATCAATCGTGTGCTTTGGATTATTTCTTATAACTTGTTCTTCTTGTTTCAAAAGTGATTTAATTACGTCGCTATATTTTTTCCAAAAATCAAAACCATCAAACACTAGAAATGGCGTTCTCTCAAGCCAATTCTCCAATAATAAGAACATTGTTTTATTATTTTCTGAATCTTCAACCTTTACTTTTTCATTTTTTTTAAGGACATCTTTATAATTATGTTTACCATATTTGAGCCTTAAGTCTTTATGAAGACCTAATTTATTTTCTATTAGACGAAATTGAGAACTTTGAAATCCGGATGAAGGGAAAAGATGATCTCTGAATTCTAAGAAATCCATTGCCGTCATTGTTTCTAAAACTCTTATCTGGTTAATAAGAAGTTTTTGTATTTCAATTATTCTGTTCAAGCGTAGTACAGAGCGACTAATATCTGATTCATTAATACTTTTTTGACAAAAAAGATCTAAAATTGAATCTAATTCATGAAGAATTTGCTTGAACCATAGCTCATAAGACTGATGCACTATAATAAAGAGCATTTCATCATGAGCCGGCTCTCCGTTTTTCAAGCTCATTAAATCTTGACTCTCTAAGAGTTGGTCAAGCTTTAGATAATCACTATAGTTTAAAAGTTTATCTTTTTCCATTTATTAATCCCATTCAAATCCTGATACACTATCAGTTTGTGTGCTAATCTCTATCGTATTATAGTCCTGCATTTCAGAAATAAAATAATACAAAAATTTTGTCGATTGGACATCATCAAGCCAGACTGAATCGGGGAGACCAAAAGTATCAATAACTTCTTTTTCAGCAGGCTGCTCTTTCAAAAACTCCCAGACATCATAACCCGACATGTATCCAAGAGAAAATAGTGTTTGATTTTGCTCAACATTTGATTTTTTTTTTGTAGGAGGCATAATAATTATTTTTGGTGGAGGAGATACCGCACAAGAAAAAAGCAATAACCCAATCAATATTATGTATTTGTACATTACTCAAAGATACTCTCATTGATTTCTTTCAATCAACAAAATATATCACAAAAAATCTTAGCTTTTTCTGTACATAAAAAGGCTTTATCTTTATTGTCAACTAAGGAGATTAATAATTATATGAAAAAGAATTTTAAAAAAGATCGATTTTATTACAACCCTGATTTTTTAGCAAGTGCCTCCGGTAGATCAATTAGAATATTATCTGAGTATTATGGTCCCCTTGATAGAATAAAAAAAAATAAAATAAGCGATACTATCGTATTTTTTGGATCGGCAAGGATAAAATCAAAAGATCAGGCAACAAAAGATCTAGAGAATGCTAAAGATCAAAATGATTCATCCATTTTAAAAAGACTTCAAATGGATTTAAAAATGAGTCGGTACTATGAAGAAGCCCGTATATTGGCTAAAAAATTTACCCAATGGAGTAAAAATATAGAATCTCAAAATCAGCACTATGTCATTTGTTCTGGTGGTGGGCCAGGTATAATGGAGGCAGCGAATAGAGGTGCAGCCGAAGCTGAAGGCTCTAATATAGGTCTAACTATCTCCCTTCCATTTGAAGTATCTGGTAATAAATGGATTTCAGAAAATCTGAATATGAAATTTCATTACTTTTTTATGCGTAAATTTTGGTTTGTATATTTGGCTAAAGCTATTATTGTTTGGCCTGGTGGTTTTGGAACTTTGGATGAGCTAATGGAAGTACTTACTTTAATTCAAACAGAAAAAATTAAAAAACGTTTACCAATTGTACTTTATGGAAAAGAGTTTTGGGAGAACGTTGTTAACTGGGATTACCTTGTCGAAATTGGTACAATTTCTAAACAGGACTTAGATCTATTTTATTTTACAGATGATATAGATGAGACATTTAATTATGTCAAAAACTTTATTGAAGAGAATCAATTGATTGGGCCAAACTTCTAATGAAGTTTCCATTTCTTATATTTTTATCTTTTTTATACTCTCAAACAGAGCCAATAAAGGATATCCATCAAAATAACCCCAGAGTATGGGCTCTAACTCATGCAATGGTATTCACCGAGCCTGGTGATTCAATAAAAGATGGAACAATTATTATTAGAGATGGAAAAGTTGACAAAGTAGGACGATATATTCAAGTACCCTTTGATGCTTTCGAAATAGATATGAAAGGTGCCAATATTTATCCTGGTTTTATTGATGGGTGGTTAAAAGTAAAAAAAGATGAAAAAATAAAAAGTCCTGACGACCATTGGAATGAGAAAGTGCATGCTGAATATCGTGCAAAAGATGATTTTTTAATTAAAGATAAAGATTTAGCCTCACTACATTCATTGGGGATGACTTATGCTCACATTGTACCTGATGAAGGCATCATAAAGGGAAAATCAGACTTAATCCTCTTGGATAAAAGCTTTAAATCTTTATCAAATGATATAGCACAAATTATAGAATTTAAAAGTGGTGGATGGTCAGATCGAGGCTATCCAAATTCACTTTTAGGAGTGATAGCATTACTGAGACAAACATTTTATGATACAGAATGGTACTTCAATTCTCAACAAATTATTGAGAAATATCCGGCAGAGAATGAACCATTAAGCTTTAACCCGTCATTTCAAGCGCTTTCTAAAAACATAATAGGTACAAGACCCGTTCTATTTATGACGCAAGAAGAACATGCCGCAATTAGATCACTTAATATTGCTAAAGAATTTGATTTACTTCCTTGGCTATTTGGTAGCGGCTATGAATATCGTAGACTAAATGAGATAAAAGAACAAAAACCTTTTATTATTTTCCCTTTAGATTTTCCTGGTAAGCCAAAAGTGGCCTCCCCTTATGAGGCAATACAATATTCAACGGAACAATTACAACATTGGGAAATGGCTCCAGATAATATAAAAAAAGTTTATAATGCTGGAATGAACTTTAGTTTGACAACATCTATGCTTAAAAATAAAAAAGATTTCAGAAAGAATCTTCAAAGAATGATTGACCGTGGACTATCAAAAGATATTTTACTTGCAGCACTAACAACATTCCCTGCTGAAGCAATGGGTGTTGGAAATTTTGTCGGAAAAATACAGCCTGGATATATGGCAAATCTTGTAGTGACTGACGGTGATTATTTTGACCCAAAAAGTCGCGTTAATTCTATTTGGATTGCTGGAGAAGAAAAATTTTTAAGATCAAAAGTAAGATCAATAATGGAAAGTAAATGGGAACTATTATTTAATAACAAAAAAGCTGCTTTAGAATTTTTAAAAGAAAAAGATAATAAAAAAACAAACTTTGGCAAAATAAAAGCGATTATAAAGTACAACAATGAAACATTAGAAATTTTAAATCTTGACAATTTAGATGGAGATATTTCATTTAGTACTAGAGGATTTGGATTTGAAGGAATGCTTTTTTTTAATGGGAAGAGATCAAATGGAAAAATTATAGGGGAAGTATTTGATCGTGATAAAAATAAATATCCATTCACTTGCAAGTTAGTTCAGCAAGAAGAAGAAAAAAGCAGGAAAAAAGAAATTACTAACAATTCACCTCTTTATTATCCCGCTGGTAGTTATGGTAAATCAGAAGAACCTTTAAGCCCAAATGCGATCTTAATAAACGATGCAACTATTTGGACCTCTGGACCCAAGGGTAAGCTGGTGGATTGGGATATTTTATTTGTTAATGGAAAAATAGATAAAGTGGCTCCTGATATTAGTGTACCATTGGGAAGCGCTTTAATAATTGATGGAACTGGAAAGCATGTTACAGCAGGTCTGATAGATTGTCATAGCCACTCTGCTGCATCATCCATAAATGAAGGAGCTCAGGCCGTTACTGCCGAGGTTCGGATTAAAGATGTTCTATTTTCAGATGACATAAATATCTATCGCCAATTAGGTGGAGGACTAACTACTGCAAATATTCTCCATGGTTCTGCAAATCCAATTGGAGGCCAGAATGCGGTAATTAAGCTGAGATGGGGATCTGGGCCAGATGGATTATTATTTAGAAATGCTCCGCAAGGTATAAAATTTGCACTAGGGGAAAATGTTAAACAGGCGAACTGGGAGGGAACAAATAGATACCCTCAAACACGAATGGGAGTTGAACAAATTATTCGAGATGCTTTTAGAGCAGCTCAAGATTATAGACAAAAAAACAAGACATATGAAAGAAATACAAAAGCACAAAGAAAAGTTGCCCCACCAAGAATTGATTTAGAGCTAGAAGCTATTGCTGAAATTTTAGAAGGTAAACGTTTAGTGCATTGTCATTCATATAGGCAAGATGAGATTCTAATGCTAACCCGAATTGCTGAAGATTTTGGGTTTAGAATTGCCACATTTCAACATGTTCTTGAAGGTTATAAAGTAGCCGAGAGGATTGCGGAGCATGGAGCAGGTGCCTCTACGTTTTCTGATTGGTGGCAGTATAAGTATGAAGTCATTGATGCAATTCCTTATAATGGAGCTATAATGTTTAAAAATGATGTTTTAGTCTCTTTTAATTCAGATGATAGCGAATTAGCTCGACGTTTAAATACTGAAGCTGCAAAAGCAATAAAATATGGAGATTTATCTGAAGAAGAAGCATTAAAATTTGTGACAATTAATCCCGCCAAACAACTTCATATAGATGACTGGGTCGGATCATTAGAAGAAGGAAAAGATGCTGATTTTGTTATTTGGGATGGTCCTCCTCTATCAATTTACTCTAAAGTCGAAGAGACCTGGATTGAAGGAAAAAGATTCTGGTCAATTGATAATAATTTAGAATTAGAAGAACGTGATCAATTATTAAGAGAAAATTTAATTAAAACTATAATGACCTCAAAAGTATCATCAGGTAGAAGCATAATACCAAATATCAAAAAAAATCAAAAATCGCATAATTGTGAATTAATAGATGAAGAACTCTTAAACTGGGAGTCAAGATGAGGATAGCTTATTTACTCGTTCTTATTTCTTCTATTTTAGGGAATAATCAAATTCCTGGTTCAGATCAAAAAAGACCAATATTACTAAGAGGAGGTACTCTTCATACTGTTTCAAATGGTGTGCTTAAGGAGTATGATATGCTCTTTTCAGAAGGAAAAATCATAACAATTGATCAAAAGATTAAACCTTCTCCTGAGACCGATATATATGATATCTATGGTAAGCATGTCGTACCTGGATTCATTGCCGGCTACACTAGAATTGGTCTTACTGAAATATCTGCGGTAAAACAAACAAATGATCATTCAGAAACTGGTGATTTAAATCCTAATGTAAAAGCAAATGTCAGTTATAACCCCGATTCAGATTTAATTCCGGTTACAAGGTCAAATGGTATTTTGACTGTAAACTCGGCACCAGCATCAGGAATTATTTCAGGGCAATCTTCTGTCATGTCTTTAGATGGCTGGACTTGGGAGGATGCAACATTAAAACACCCAACCGCCTTGCATTTAAATTGGCCCAATATGTATATCAATTTTAATGAAAATGCTAAGCCTAAAGAAAAAGAGCAAAAAGAAGCATACAAAAAGTCTTTACGTGCATTAGATCTTCTTGTTAGAAATGTACGTGCATATCATCACAGACGCAGTGCAAAAGAAAGGAAAGCCGAACATAAACAAAAAACAGATTTAAGACTAGAAGCAATGATATCATATATCTTGTATAAAGAGCCAATTCATATCAAAGCAAATGATATTAAACAAATAGATGCCGCTATAAAATGGTCTAAAAAACATGATTTAAATATTGTAATCATTGGTGGTGATGACGCATGGATGGATCCCAAATCCCTTGTAGAGAATAATATTCCAGTTATAATACTTGGTGTCCAAAAAACTCCGCAGCGAAGGTTTGAGCCAATTCATACGCCATATAGACTTCCATCGATCCTTCATAAAGCAGGGGTTCGATTCTGTATATCTTTAGATCCAGGATACCCAATGGACGGACATGTTAGAACACTACCAGATGAAGCGATGAAAGCTTTTGCATGGGGTCTTCCTAAAGAAGAAGCATTACGATCAATAACATTATCTGCAGCTGAGATACTGGGGGTGGATCATAGAATAGGCTCACTTGAGCCGGGTAAAGATGCAACGTTCTTCATCTCTGATAGTGAACCTCTTCTACAAAAAACAAATCCTATCAAAGCATATATTCAAGGAAGAGAATTAGATTTAAGTGACCGGCAGAAGAACCTAAGGGAAAAATACAAAGAAAAATATCGTCGACTAGGAAGATTAAAAGAATAATTATATACTATATCTTATAATATGTGATATAAATCACGTACTAAAAAAATCTATTAGGGACGAAGTCTCAAATAAATGTTTTATTTATAAGTACGTTAGGTATGTAGAAAAAAAGGGCATAACTTATTTTATGCACTTACCTCTAATATAAATTGTGCCCCATTTTTTAAAAATTAATTTATTTCGCCTTGGTTATCAGTTTTAATAATCAACACATCTGGAGTATTATTACTATTTGAATTACTGTAGCCTGTTAATACATATCCACCATCTAATGTTTGAAGTCCACTTAAGGCTCGATCATCACCATCACCGCCAAAGGTCTTGTCCCAAAGTATATTTCCAGTAACATCAATTCTAATTAACCAAGCATTAAAACTTCCACCATCACCAAAAGAGTCTGTATAACCAGTTATTATATAACCACCATTACTTACTTTAGCTATTGACCGGCCAAAATCAGTTCCTGCACCTCCATATGTTTGACTCCACTGCTGAATACCGTTCTGGTCTACTTTAATAACAAAAACATCATTATTCCCATTTCCATAAGAATTAGTATTACCGACCATAATAAAACCATTATCGTTTGTAAGCGCTACAGATCTAACCACATCTGTTCCTGTTCCACCGTATGTTTGACTCCAAGATTCATTGCCATCAGAATCTATTTTTATTAACCAAGCATCTCCATTTATATCACCGTAGGAAGATGTCATCCCCGCAACAGCAAAAGAGCCATCATCTAAAGTTACTAATGAGTATCCATAATCATTTCCATTAGATCCATATACACTATCCCAGATCTGGTTACCTTGAGAATCTATTTTTATAAGAGATAGCATGTTAAAGCCTGTATTCTCTTCAATAGAATATCCACAAATAATAAAGCCATTATCTATAGTCGCTTGAATTGAATGACCCTGCTGATCTTCGCTAGAACCAAAAGATTTAGACCATTCAACATGTCCAGTCTGATTTATTTTTAAAACAAAAAGGTCCTGACTTTCATCTTGCGGTGAAATTGTATTACCTACAATTACATATCCATTATTAGGTATCTCTAAAACAGAATTTGCTCTATCAATTGGACTAAAAGTTAAATTATGGTTCCATTGCTCTTCACCACTTTGACTAACTTTTAATAATAATAAGTTACTATACGAATTCCCCATGGAACTCGTATTGCCAACAACAATATATCCACCATCAGATGTCTCTAATATAGAACGACCATAGTCATAACTGGGTTGGCTATATGTATTATTAAACAGATACCAAGAGGCACCTTTTATAATATTACTCGTCGAAGATAACCCCCAATAATCCTTAACTCTCACTTGATAGTAGTAATACTGATTTAATTGAATTGAAGAGTGCTCTACTTCATTAGTATTAATATCTGTAAACTCATAAATTTTTGAATCTATTATCATATTTTGATCCAAGGATTCATAAACTGAATAGGATTCAAAATCAGATTCATTACTTGAGGACCAAGATATTTTAAATAGTCCATCATTAAAGTTTATAGCTTCTAGGTTAATGGGCTCTGGATTACTATCTAAGACATAATACCCGGGTCCAATTGTTGAATATCCATAAAGATCTGTTACTTTTAACCAGTACCAACTTTGGCTGGCTGGATCAAAATTCGAAATTTGAATTAGGGTATCATTTACATCCGTATGTAAACCTAATGAAACTTTATTACCATCAAAACTCTCAGAGTATAATAATTCATAGTTCTTAAAATCTGTTTCTACTGTCGGATTAAATAATATCTCCATGATCGTTTTCGAATATGATATTGATTTAATTTCAAGACTCTTCGGATTTGAAAAACTATTGTTAACAATAACAACTATCGATTCACTCGTATTCTTATTGTTGCTTCTATCTTCTGCTGATAATGAAATGTAATGTAATGAACTATCTAAATATGAAGTCGTGTTCCAAATAAACTCATATGGAGCTACAGAATCAAAAAGACCGGTAGCCAGACTATCTATCCATAATTCGACTGATTTAATAGAATCATTATCTACGGCTGATCCTCCTATTAAAATAGCTTCGGCAACAGATGAAGAGTCCAAAGGATAAGTCACAAAAACTAAAGGTGGTGAAGAATCTATATCATTTCCACAACCTGAAAAAAAAATCCATAAGAACAGTATTAGGTAATTAATCTTTTTCATAAAATTTGAGAATTAATTGTATTAATCATTTCTCAAAATATTAACGACCAATCAAATAATTTCAGGTACATAGTTATATATTGATCTAGAAGGTCTTTCATATACTTTTTGCTGAACTCGATCAGGTAAAACAACTTCAGGAGAGTGCACTTCCTGGTAAGGAATTAAGTTTAGAAAATGATTAATACAATTAATTCGAGCTTTCTTTTTATTGTCAGATTCAACGACATACCAAGGTGATGATTGAGTATCTGTATGTTCAAACATGTTATCTTTTGCTTTAGAATATTCATCCCATCTCTTAACTGACTCTAAATCCATAGGACTTAACTTCCATCCTTTCGTGGGATCTTCAGCACGAGATTTAAATCTTTTCATTTGTTCTTCGGCGCTCACAGAAAACCAATATTTAATCAGTTGAGTTCCGGAGCTTATTACCATTCTTTCAAATTCAGGACATGACTGTAAAAAATCAACATATTGTTTTTCAGTACAGAACTCCATAACTTTTTCAACTCCGCCTCTATTATACCAACTTCTATCAAAAATAACAATTTCACCTGCCGATGGTAGATAAGGTACATACCTCTGATAATACCATTGTGTTTTTTCTTTATCCGTTGGAGCTGCTAAAGCAATAACTTTACAATGTCGAGGATTTAAGTTTTCTGTGATACGTTTTATCGTCCCCCCTTTTCCCGCAGCATCTCGACCCTCAAAAATTATTGCGATTTTTTTACCGCTATGTATTACCCAGTCTTGTAACTTTACTAATTCAATCTGAAAATTCTTTAAGTTATCTTCGTATTTTTTTTTAAACTCTTTTTTATCAGACATTCATATCTCCTTTAAAAGTATTAAATAATAGAATTATTATTATTTAGCTAAAGCACCCATTGGATCCCATGGCTTTAGTACTATCGCTTCACTTTTTTCATAAAGCTTTAAGATGTTTTCTGAGACATGAGATTTATGAACTACGACTTCATAGTTATACTCATCAAACCACTCGTCTGACATAATATGATAACCTTTATCACCACCTTTAATGCCCCAACTATTTTCCACACGCCATTTTGAGGGCTTATTCTCTGAATCTAAATCAACACCGGTAAATAACATTGCATGTGTCATTTGGCTATCTCCATATTCCAAACGAGCTGCTTTATCCATGCCAAAGTTGACACCATAGAATGAATTAAAATCAAATAGTTTTGTATCCATAACTCCTAGATCTCGGTGGAAATATTTTCCAACATCACACCCAAACCACACCGGCTCATTATTTTTAAGAGAGTTTGAAGCAGCATCTTTCATTTCTTGAGATGTAACATTTAAATATCTTATTGGCTTACCTTCGATAACATTACCAAGGGATTCAACTGTATAGACTTTATCATATTCTTTATCGGACATTGGGCAATTAATAAGGCAGATGTATTCATCTAAATTAAGTCCTACATGCTCTTTGAAAAATGATTGAGGCGAAAGACCCTCAAAGCGAATAAATTTTTTATCCTTATCACGGGCTTGCCAATTAAATTTTGTAGGTGGAGTTCCAAGATGAATTGTAAGCATTCTGTAGACTTCTTCGAGCATTCCTTTTTTAGATTCTTGGAGTTGATCCTCTTTTTCTCCATTTGATTTCTGATGACGAAGAGTTTTTGCATATTCTCTTAATTTTCTAGTGATCATACGATTCATCCGAGAAGATTGACTGGAAGAAAATGATTCTGACATTTCAGATTGAGGCACTACACCATATTTATTAACAAGGTTTACCCACATATCCCATTGTCCACCATCCTGAATTGGGTCGGATAATAAATGCATCACAATTCGGCTATTCCAATCATTACGCGATGATTTTAAAATAGATTCTAGAAAATAATTTGATTTTTCAAGCTTATCCCAAAACATAAAGTAACTTTGTGAAAACTGGAAATTTTTTATATTATATTTCCTTCCTAGGTGTATTCTAAAAAGATTTAGTCCAGCAAATCCCCAGCAACGACCACTTGACTTTTGATTAGTTGCCGGCATTTCACCATCTACTATATTGGAAAAAGAATGATCAATACGCCGGTAAGCATCCCAGTCCATAGCTAATTCAGTTATTTCATTACGTACACCAGCATTACGTATAACTTTTAAATGCGAATCTTGGCTAATCTTTTTATTGAAGTTTTGA
>JAOLAV010000014.1 GCA_028338895.1 Fidelibacterota bacterium | reverse complement strand
TCATGGTATTTATTATTAAAAAACTTAAATAATTTCTTAAATCCTTTAAAAAAAAATATCTTATGTCACGTTTGCCATTATTCCCTTTAAACTTAATACTCCTGCCTTACGAGGTTCTTCCTCTACATATATTTGAGAATCGATACAAGGTTATGGTTAAGAATGCTATAGAGTATGATACCCCCTTTGGAATCATTTTAAATGAAAAAAAAGGTATTTACTCAAAAGGCTGCAAAGTCAAAATAACAAAAGTTTTTAAAGAATATGAAAATGGAGAGTATGACATTCTTGTTAAAGGAATGGATAGGTTTAACGTAATTGATACCAATATGGATGGTGATACTATATTTGGTGAAGTTGAATTCATTTTACCTGATGCAAAGCCTGATTTATTATTAATCAACAAAATTCAAGATGCCTACTTAAAAGTTCTTATAAAATACGGAGTTGATAATAATTTAGACCACTATATGAATAAAAAAATATCGTATGATTTTCTAAGTGGTATTCAATTACCAATTGAACTTAAAAAAGCACTGATAGATTTAGATGTTGAAACTGAAAGGCTAAATTTTATCAATCAAATTTTTAATAATATTCTTAAATCATCTACTAAACCAAGTAATGGGCATACTCACGAAGCTTAAAAAGCTTCATTTCCAAAAATTATAATCCCATAGATTTATTTAATGTAATATTCAAGCCATATGAATGTACATTTAATTTGGTTGTCATTAGTTATCCTTTGGAATTATGGTTTCCCAAATGTTCCTCCTTATTCTGATGTTATTGCAGCCATTCTTTTTTCTTTTGTGAGCACGCAACTAGAAAAATACTTCAGACTACCGAAAAAAAGAGAAAAAAATAAACATGATCAATATTGGTTTGAGAATATTCAACTGATAATAAGATGTTTAATTATTTGGTTTATTGTTTCATATGGATTTGGTATCATACTTGTTGACCATCTAAATCTATTTAGAATGGGTGGATATAAATTAGGATTCTGGTTTGCTCAACAAGGCTCCATCTTTACTTTTGTTGCTCTTATTTTTTATTATTCTTTTAAAATTAGTGAAATTGATGATAAATATGAGAAATTATAAAAACTATAAAATAGATTAGAATTGGAATTACAAAACTTAACTCTACTTATAGTTGGTATTACATTTGCTATCTATATATTTATTGCCTTTTGGGCTCGAGCAAAAAATACAAATGAATTTTATATTGCTGGAGGAGATATTCACCCAATAGCAAACGGCATGGCGACAGCAGCAGATTGGATGTCTGCAGCATCTTTTATTTCAATGGCTGGGCTAATTTCTTTTTTTGGCTATGGTGGCTCTGTTTTTCTGATGGGGTGGACGGGTGGTTATGTATTACTGGCGCTTTTACTAGCGCCTTATTTACGTAAGCATGGTAGTTTTACTGTTCCAGAGTTTATTAGTGATAGATATTATTCTAAGACAGCAAGAGTCGTTGCTGTAGTTTGTCTTATAATTGCTTCAGTGACTTACGTTATTGGTCAGATGAAAGGTATTGGGGTAGCATTTTCACGGTTCCTAGAGGTTGATTACGACCAAGGTTTATCTATCGGCATGATAATCGTTTTTATTTATGCTGTAATGGGAGGTATGAAAGGTATTACTTACACTCAAATAGCTCAATATGTCATAATGATCATTGCCTACACGATCCCTGCTATTTTTATTTCTTTTATGCTAACAGGAAATCCAATTCCTCAAATTGGTTTAGGATCTCAACTATCGGATGGAACCTATTTACTTGATAAACTTGATAAGATTGTATCTGATCTAGGCTTCTATGAATACACCACAAGTCCAAGATTAAGTTTAGTAAATATGTTTTTTTATACCCTATCTCTGATGATAGGTACAGCGGGATTACCGCACGTTATTATGAGGTTTTTTACAGTTCCATCGGTGAAAGCGGCTAGGTCTTCAGCTGGTTGGGCGTTAGTGTTTATTGCTGTTCTGTACACAACGGCTCCAGCTGTTGCAGCTATGGCAAGATATAATCTTTTAATAACAATTGAGCAACCAAATATGGAAGAGAACCTTGCATATGAAAAAAGACCATCATGGTTTAAAAATTGGGAAAAAACAGGTTTACTTAAATTTGAAGATAAAAATCAAGATGGATTAATACAGTATAATAATTTTGAAAGTAATGAAATGATAAAAGTTGACAGGGATATTATGGTTTTAGCAAATCCTGAGATTGCTAAGCTTCCCAATTGGGTTATCGCTTTAGTCGCCGCTGGTGGAATTGCTGCTGCTTTATCAACAGCTGCCGGATTATTGTTAGCTATAGCTTCTTCAATTTCACATGATTTATTAAAAGGTGTTTTTATGCCTAATATTTCAGAGAAAAATGAGTTAAGAGCCAGTCGATTTGCAATGGCCATTTCTATTGCTGTCGCTGGTTACTTTGGTTTTAATCCACCAGACTTTGCTGCTGGGACTGTGGCACTTGCATTTGGCTTAGCAGCTTCTTCTATCTTCCCTGCTCTTATGATGGGTATTTTTTCTAAATCAATGAATAAAGAAGGCGCAATTGCAGGTATGTTAGCAGGAATTAGCGTCACATTACTATATGTCTTTCAACATAAAGGATTTATGTTTATTCAATCAACCGCATATTTAGGAAATATGGAGCCTAATTGGTTCTTTGGAATTGAGCCAAATGCATTTGGCTCAATTGGAGCAATCTTCAACTTTTTAGTTGCTTATTTAGTGTGTCGAAAATATTCACCTCCACCACCGATTGTAGCAGAAATGATTATAAAGATAAGAAGGCCTTAATTAAAAGTCCATATCCATTCCACCACCACCACCACCACCACGCATATTATTTTTATTCCATCTTTTATTTTGTTTTTTTCCAAAATTATAATTTAATACAACTGATGTAAAACGTACTTCTCTTTGTCTCTCAGCATACATTAATCGTGTGTAAGAGTCAAGATCTGGGTCTGTAGGGTCTACTTCATTCGAAGTATCGATAATAAATTTACCCGTATCGAAAAGATCAGAGACTTTTAAAGTAAGGGATAGTTTGTTTTGTAAAAAAGATTTTTGGATACCTAAATCAGCGCTAAAATTAGAGGGAATTGTACCGGTAGTGATCTTCATTTTTCCTCGACCTCGAACTGAAAACTCAAGGCGTGCAACCCGAGGTAAATTTAAAGTAAGTTGACCTCCTAAGCCTGTTCCTTTTGAATTTCCATTAAAGTCAGCTTCTCCTTTATCTGTTAGTGTTGAGTTCCATCCATAACCCCAAAACATAATACTTGCCAATGGCATAGGTCTAAACATTAAATTTCCACTATAGTTAATACTCTCAGACTTCTCCGCATTACCTGCGGTCATAATCTCATAACTTTTACCATCAAATTCTACATAATCTCTATCCCACCACATAATTACATCTTCAGTGTTTTTAAAGGAGAGTGAGGTATTCAAATTATACTTACGCGAGTTACTTGAAAATTTTAGTTCAATGACATCGCTATATTCTGGCCTTAGAAAAGGGTTCCCATTTCTAACTCTGCTAATGTCTTGGGTATTGTTAGGGAAAGGGCTTAACGTTCTTCTATTTGGTCTATTAACTTTTTTTGAATAACCAAATTGTAGATTTTGTTTTTCTGTTAATTTCAATAGTAAAAAAGCACTTGGATAGATTTGAAAATAGGGATTATTAAATGGGGAATTATCTATCGCATTATCAAAAATTTTTGTTATGAGAGTAGAGTCTACATGCTCAAGGGGACCTTCTACACTTGCTTTTGTCTCTACTTGTTCTAAACGAGCTCCAAATTTTAAACCAAATCTGTCAGTCAATTCATATTGGCTAACCAAGTATGCTGCGTAGATGTCTTCGCTGTAATTACTTGTGTACTTATCATTAAGATATGTTAGATCAGTACCAAAATTTCTAACAGTGGCTTTTGCGCCTACTTCAATTCCAATTTTATCTTTAAATCGATCTGTATAATCAATTGCAACTGTTAAGTTGTTGTTCTCCTCAAAAGCATTTGTTTTATCATTTGAAGAAATAGAATTAGTTTCAGAGTCAGAGCCTCCATGCTCATGGACGTCATCAATTTCATGAGAAAAACTTGTAAAAGCTTTTAATAATTGATTATCTGAACTAAATCTATTTTCATATGAAAGAACGTGGTCAAGATGATATCCATTATCATATTTTTTTGTATTTATTTGACCAAGGACTAAAGTATCTATATCGTTCGTGAGATAGTTGAATTTTTGCTCTGTAAGATCTCTATGATCTAATACATCAAAAGAGTATCCAAGAGTACTATTTTTTGAAAGGTAATAGTCTGCACCTAAACGAGCACTTATATTCTTTGGAATTTGTGACCGTTTTGTAGTTTGGAAAAGACTATCAGTCCTGTCTGGATTGCTATAAACGTTTTGGAATTGTCGGATACCCTTTCCGAATCGTTCTCCTGTTTTAAAATTAGCACTACCAAAAAGATTCCAGGAATTAGTTCTAAAGTTAAGATTTCCATTTAAGTTTTGCTTTCCTCTTTCTCCAGCCATTGCAGAAACAGTCCCATTTAGACCATCAAAAGATCCACGTTTCAACACAATATTGATTATCCCTCCAACCCCGTCAGGATCATATTTTGCTGAAGGGTTTGTTATAACTTCAATCTTTTCAATCATGGAAGCCGCGATATTATCGACATTTCCTCTACGACCACTTCCCGTTAGTCCACTTCTTTTTCCATCGATTAAAACCGTTACATTTGCGTCTCCAGCAATGGAAATTACTCCGTCAATATCAACATCAAGGCTTGGAACTTTTCTTAGAACATCTGATCCTGATCCACCTGCTGATGCTAGATTTTTACCAACTGTAAAAATTTGTTTATCAATCGTTTGAATAAATTGACTCTCACCTAAAACCTCAACCCCCGCAAGGTTGATGGATGAAACTTTAAGGTTAATATTTCCGAGGCTTTGTTCTATTCCTCCACCTTGCCCAGGGAATAGATTAATATCTGAAATCTCTTTCTTTTTATACCCAATGAATTCAATTACTGCTTTATACTTTCCGAGAGGAACTTCTCGAATAATAAACCGACCATTCTCCTCGGATAGGGCACCAGTAACAACTTCATTAGAATGAAGATTTATAAGTGATATTGAAGCATATTGAAGTGGGCTACTCGATACTGAATCCAGGATCATGCCTTTTACTATCCCAATCGCTGGCATCTTAGGCTCATCTTTATGGTCCTTATGTGCAAACAAATCAGCGGTCAGAAAGTATGTAAAATAAATTAAAACTAAAGTTCTATAAAAGTTCATCTTTGTATTTTCCTCAAAGAGCGATGTCGCTCTAAATTCGTGTTGGTTTAAAAATTTTGTAATTATTATTCAACTTTTAGACACGATAAGTAATATAATGGTTAAATAATAATTTAATTAGACGTTCTAGATATATAAGTTTACTCAATAATTTTCTTCAACAAGTATATTGTTTAATGACTTCCTAGCGAGTTTGTTCCCAATGAATATCCATTGTATGATATTCGGCTTTTCGACCTCGTATAATTGGAATGGTCAAAACATATTGTGCTATTTGACCTGGTTCTAAAGCCGTGTCAGATACAACATTCGAGTTATAGATAACTCGTTTTCCTTTCACAAAAATAGAATCAGTACCTGAGTTTCTTGTTGTCTGATCAAAAAGTTTTCCCATTACTCTAACGAAGTCTGCTCTAACTTGACCAACATTTTTTATCTTACCCGAAAATATTTGCTTATCAGGGTAATAATCAATAAAAGGATCTCCTACAAATATTACCTTAGGGCCTGGTTCTTCGAGTTCATCCATTCGAACAACCATTTCTTTCTTTAGGACGAGTCTTCCTATTTGAGTCTCTAGAATTAATGTTGAATCCGATTCTTGAATTAAATCGCCTGATACAACAGTCCCGTTTTGAAGCTCTACTCGGTGTTGGAATGTTGGAACTTTAATAACGTCTAATAATTTATTATCAACATTAGGCATTGTCTCACCTTTCCGATATCCTTTTACAACACTTTTTAAAGAATCTACCTCTATTTTTAATGCTTTTAAGTTTGATTCATATTCAAAAAATAAATTTTCAAATTTTAGTGTTGGATTTTTTGGTTCTTCTCTCTGCTGAGGAAGCTTTGTCTCTTCAGTAAACTTATTCAGTCCAAGACCTTCTTCATTATTGTCTTCGACTACTTGCTCTGAAACAAGCTTTAGATTAAAATCTAAATCTTTACCAATTAAATTGAACTTTTTTTCGCCATCCCCTTCAGTTTTATGCTCGCCTAAAAGGATGTATGAACCTGCTTTTAATTTTTTAAAAGTAAAAGAACCATCTTTTTTAGTTTTACCCTCTTTTACTTTTTCACCTTCTTTATCAAGTAAAACTAATTTTGCTTTTTTAATTCCGAAACCATTCTGATTCATGACCACAACATTAACAGTGAACTCTTTTTTCTTTTTTGCTTTCATGTCAACGGCAAAGATTGAACTCAAAATAAAGATCCAGGAAAGTAATCTATTCATGTGCTCTCCTAGAAAAGTGAGCTCTAAAAGCCATCCTACGTACTAGCTCGGCATTCTTTTTTTCTTCACCTAATTTATAAACTAGATCAATAATATTATCATAGTAGATATAGTTTTTCTTTTCCTCAAGTAATGGTAATAGTCCTTTAACTACGGATGGATCATCGAAAGCAGCAAGATTATCCATTGCTTTTTTTCGAATATCAACAGGGTAATCATCACTTTTGGCTATCTCAATAACGGCTTTTTTGACTTCAGGATCGTCAAATTCTCCAAGTGCAGCTAGCATAGTATTCAGTAGGCTATAATATTGTGTTTTACCTGAATTATAAGTATTTAATAACGCAATTACTAAATTCTCTTCTTTTACGCCTTTCATCGTATTTAGGGCAAATTCTCTAACTTCTAAATTTGTATTTGGGTCTCCTAATAATTCGGCAAATGCTCGAGCAACTTCATTTGGGTTTTTCTTTCCTAAGATTTCGACAGCTTTATTTCTTACTCCAATATTTATTTTTGGATCTTTTGCGATTGCCGTGAGTACTGGTACAACTTGATCGCTACCGATTGCTCCAAGAGTCTCAGTTAAAAGTCTCTCCGTTCGAGACATATTACTCTTTGCGACCTCATATAAATCTAATAATGCTAAAATTTGATCTTTTGTCCTGACTCGGTTAAGGTTCTTTACTAGTGTAATATGTGTTTCATTCGTTTTTTCTTCCATTTTATGCATGGACCTTACTAGCGCATCTGCTGCTTTTGGATTCTCACTAAACATGCCAAGCATATTTATGGATTCATTTAAAAGAGTGTAATCGAGTGCTGTTGTGTTTGCAACCATTTCGGATATAGCATGCAAAGCTCTAGGGTGCTGAGTATTTGCAAGAGTCTTCCCTGCTGCTACTCGTAATTTTGGATGAAGGTCCTGATTCTCGTAGACTTCAATAAGTTCATCTAGTGCCTTTAAGTTTCCTTCTCTATACTCACTTTTTAATTCTTGAACCCTGTTTAAAAAATCGGGATCATTTGGGTCACCTATTGATTTTTTTCCAAATAAACCTTTAATCGTAGTACACCCCTGAAAAAGAGATAGGACTGTAACCAATAGAACTAGATGTTTATTCATTGGTTTCCCAGTGTCGAATTTTTAAATCATCACCATCAAATATGGCATAGGATGGACGAAAAAACCAATCTCCTAAAACAGCAAGTTTACCATTTTTTAAATCAAAAAGTTCTCCAAGGTGGTAATGACCTGATATCATAAAATCAAAACCATTTTCGAATTTTTTTTCTGCTTTTGCTTGGAGTTCATTTCGAACATCTTTATTGAAGTCTTCATTGTGCGTATTATGAGATCCACTCCTCGAGATAAAATTAGCGAGCTTGAATGAAATAGTGGGGTGTAGCCATTGAAATAGACGAGTAAAAATTTTAGATCTAATAATTTTTTTTAACAAGCGATAACCATGATCCCAGCTAAGTAATCCATCCCCATGCGTGATGAAAATTCTTTTATTATTTATTGTTATTTCAAGATCATCAAGATAAACCTTATCCATAATATCATTTTTAATGAAATCACCTACCCAGTAATCATGATTACCAGCTAAAAAATGAAGTTCAATATTCTTAGATTTCATGAATAAAGCTTTAGCATAAAAATCATTAAAGACTTTTGGGACGAGGTCTGGATATTCAAAATAAAAGTCAAAAAGATCACCAACAAAAAAACAGGTTCCTCCTGTTTCTATAATATAATCTAATAAACGGAACAACTTTTGTTGTCGTATTCGCTCTTTAGAGTCTAACTCTAGCTTTAGATGTATATCAGATATAAAATAGACAGGTGTCTTCATAAAGGCTGAAACTTACTTGTGGCATCTATTGCGGGCAAGAGCGTTGAAAAGTTAAAATATAGGTATTTGGAATTGTTGACTTCTCAAGGTAAAATGAATTAGTATTTATCATAAACATACATTATTGTTTGTTATTTTAATAAGATATGAAATTAATTTATTCTATAATTTTCTTTTTACTAACCCTCGCGAATGCTCAATCATTCGGGCAGAATAAGTTACAATATAGAGATTTTGATTGGAACTATATTCAAACGGCTCACTTTGATATTTACTATTATGGCGGGGAACAAGACCTAGCAGAGTTTACTGCCGAAGTTGCTGAAAGCTCTTATGAACAAATATCTGTTCACCTTAGATGGGATTTAAAACGAAGAGTCTCAATAATGGTTTATAATTCGCATAATGAATTCCAACAAACAAATATAGTTGGTACTTACATGCGAGAAGGCATTGGAGGTGTGACTGAATTATTTAAAAATAGGGTTGTATTTCCTTTCGAAGGTAATTACGAACAATTCCGCCATGTAATTCATCATGAATTAGTTCATGCACTGATCAATGATATGGTCTATGGTGGAAGAATGCAAAATGTAGTATCCAGTCGAACCAAAATCAGGGTTCCTATATGGTCCAATGAAGGCTTAGCTGAATATTTAAGTTCCAATTGGGATACAAAAGCAGATATGGTGATGCGCGATGTTGCTATTCATGAAAGAATGCCTTCTGTAAAAGAATTGAATTATTTTATGGCTTATAAGGGCGGGCAGTCCCTCTGGAGGTTTATCACCGGGAAATATGGTCGGGAAAAAGTAGGCGATATTTTTCGCTCTATGAAAAAGACTCAAAATGATGAAAAAGGTTACGAAGCGGCCCTTGGTATGAACTATGATGATTTAACAAAACAATGGCATAAATATTTAAAAAAAGAATATTGGCCTGACGTGAAAAATAGAGATCCAATTGAAGATATAGCCGAAAGATTAACTGATCATAAAAAAGAAAGAAATTTTTATAATGTTAGTCCTGCAATTTCACCTGATGGTAGTAAAGTTGCCGTCCTATCTGATGAGAATGGCTATTTTGATATCCAAATTCTCGATGCTATGACAGGGAAAAAAATTAAAAAGTTAGTTAAGGGTAATAGATCTGTAAACTTTGAAGAATTAAAATGGCTACAGCCGGGTCTATCCTGGTCTCCAGATAATAAAAAAATAGTTGTAGCGGCAAAAGCAGGTAAAAGTGAGGTCCTTCATGTCATTGATGTTAAGTCGGGTAAAACTAAAAAATATGAGCTTGATATTGATGGTGTTTTTTCAGCCTCTTGGAGTCCTAAAGGTGATCAAATCGCTTTTATAGGACAATCTGGAAATTCAAGTGATCTCTATCTTTTTAATCTCAAATCAAAAATATCAAAAAAAATAACGGATGATATTTTTACAGATTCGTATCCATCTTGGAATTCAGATGGAACTAAAATTGTCTTTGTCTCAGATCGAGGAGAACACACTAAGGGTGACTACAATGGATCTATGTTCGAGCATGATTATAAACAAACAGATATATATGTTATTGATATACTAACTAAAGAGATTAGTCGTATTACAGATTCTGATTATAATGAGTCTCATCCCGTATGGGCTAGCGAAACAGATACATTATTTTATACTGCAGACTTTAATGGTGTTTGGAATTTATTTTCCCATGCTATTAATCATACTGGAAAAGATGACTCGCCGCAATCATATCCAATTACAAATGTTCTTACAGGGATACAACAGCCAACAATATCTAGAGATAATGGTATGATTATTTTTGCTGGTTATGCAAATATTGGTTGGGACTTATACAGTATATCGAATCCATTAACCCTGAAAGAAAAAATAGTAGAGCCAACTCAATTTATTCTCAATAAAAAATTTGATGACGAGGATATTGTTGATCTAAGAAAGCATAAAGCAAGTCTCTTTGTTGAAAATGAAAGTAGTCAGTATAAAAATTGGATTTTTGCAAGAGGGTATAATTATCAAAATGAGGCTTTTAAACCAACTGAGAATAAAAAAGAATTAGTCTCGATTGATTCTACAAAAATTGATGGCCATTATATTCCAAAAACGTACAAGACTCGTTTTACATTAGATTTAGTTAGTGGAAATCTTCAGATAAGTAATGTTTTTGGTACAAGTGGGATGACTTATTTTTCTTTTAGCGATATTCTTGGGGACCATCAAATTGCATTTGGAACAGAGATGGTATTAACCCTAGAGAATAGTGACTATTTTTTTCAATATGGTTACTTGAAAAATAAAATGGATTTTTATTTCTCAGCTTTTCAAAATGCAAATTTCTTTCAAATTAATTATTTTACTCTAGGGAGATTAAGACATTATGGTTTCCAATCTTTTGTTTCTCATCCATTTAGTCGTTTTCAACGATTTGACTATGGATTGGCATGGCATAATATCGATTATTCTATTTTAGAACAGACTTATAATGATTTTGGACAATATGAATATGCAACAACTGCGACTACTAATTACTCTACTATTCTACCAAGTCTAAGTTGGATATATGATAATGCTATATTTGGTTTTACTGGACCTGTTGATGGCTTTCGTCAAAATACTACAATGACTGTTAGTCCTGGTTTTGGATCGAATAAATTAAAATTTCAAACTATAAAATCTGATGTTAGAAAATATTGGCGAGTCGGACGGGATTATACTTTTGCGATTAGGGGGTTTATTGGATCCAGTATTGGAGAAAACAAACAAAAATTTTTCTTAGGTGGAATACCTTCTTTAATAGCAGGAGGAGGGGAGACGAATGGAACGGAGGATCAAAGTAATTTTAGGGAGGTCTTACTAGATACAACAAATAAATCTTTAATTCATGACCTTTACTTTACTGAATATGCTTGGCCGCTCCGCGGAGCACGTTTTGCTGAACGTTTTGGAAATAGCACTACTCTTATAAATATGGAAGTACGGTTCCCCTTCATTAATTACCTTGCCTTAGGATTTCCATTAAAAATGATTTTTGGGAATATTAGAGGACATGCTTTCGTTGATATTGGTGCAGCCTGGGATCAAGCAAGTGAGTTTGAATCAAAAAAATGGCCAGAAAGATATGGACCTAATGTTGAAGGAAATTATTCGCCTTGGGTTACGACTGCAGGATTAGGAACTAAAATTAACTTAGGCTATTTCTTACTTAAAATTGAAATGGCATGGGATAAAAACCCGAATGGCTATTCAAAGCCGCAATGGTATTTTTCACTTGGGCCAGATTGGTAAAATCTTATTTTCGAAAATATTTTTTTATCTATTAAAAATATATAATGTCAAATAAGAAGTCTAAAACGGCATATTTATGCAGCGGCTGTGGAGATGATTTCCCAAAATGGAGTGGGCAATGCCAATCATGTAAAGAATGGGGTACTTTAGCCGAATTTAAAGTTTCTAAAGGGAAGGCGAATAGATCTTCCCAGCCAAGAGAAATTAAATCTTTAAGTGATATATTAAAAAACGAGCCAGAAAAGAGATTTCCATCGGGTTTAGCTGAAGCTGACCGCGTTCTTGGAGGTGGGCTACTTCCTGGATCTCTTATCCTGTTAGGCGGTAATCCTGGCGTTGGAAAATCTACGCTAGCATTGCATATCTGTTCAGGCAGTGAACGTAAGGTTCTGTATGTATCGGCTGAAGAGAGTGAAGAACAAGTCGCGCTCCGTGCTCGAAGAATTAATGTAAAACATGATAAACTATTCCTTTCAAGTGAAAATGAGTTAGATGGTATTATAAACCATATAGATCGTATTGAACCTGATATAGTTGTCATTGACTCCATCCAAACTATCATGAATACTGGTTTGGATTCCCTGCCTGGATCTCCTAGCCAGATACGCGATTGTGGCCAAAGGTTATTAGAAATTTCAAAACATAAAAATGTAACAATATTAATTGTAGGTCACGTAACGAAAGAAGGCACTATAGCTGGCCCTAAAATGCTTGAGCATATGGTGGATACTGTTCTTTATATGGAAGGTGATGACAGGTATGACCATCGAATCTTAAGATCCGCAAAGAATCGATTTGGTGCAACTCACGAAGTTGGAATTTTTCAAATGGATGAAGCGGGTTTAAAAGAAGTCGTTAATCCAAGCGAAATGTTTTTAGCTGAGAGGAGTATAAATATTGCAGGAACAACAATATACCCCTCATTAGAAGGAACTCGACCTATTCTTGTTGAAGTGCAAGCATTAGTTACAAATGCTAACTATGGAACTCCTCAGCGGAATGTTAATGGTTTTGACTATAAAAGGCTAGGGATGCTCATTGCTGTCCTTGAAAAAAGAATAGGGCTAGCCATGGGTACAAAAGATGTTTATGTAAATTTAGTTGGTGGGTTAAAAGTTGATGATCCAGCGGCAGACCTCTCTATCATTTGTTCTTCTGCCTCTAGTACCATGGATAAACCAATCGGTGATAATATAATCCTTTGTGGGGAAGTTGGACTTGCGGGAGAGATTAGATCAATCAACAGAATAGAACAGCGTCTAAATGAAGCAGCGACCCTTGGATTTAAAAAAGCAATTATTCCGACATCTAATATGAATCAAAAAATAAAAAAAATTGATATAGAAATTCATTCAGTTCGCTCCGTTAAAGAAGCATTTCAAGTTTTATTTTAATTGAAATTTTCTATTACATCCTCAGATAATCAAACTTCTGCTCGTAGTGGAGTTTTAACAACAGATCATGGCTCGATAGAGACACCAATATTTATGCCGGTTGGGACTATTGGTGCTGTCAAAACAATGGCTCCCGAGGACTTGGAGAGTGTTGACTCTCAAATAATATTAGGAAATACATACCATCTTTATCTAAGGCCAGGCACTGAAGTGATAAATGAAATTAAAGGTTTACATAAATTTATTGGCTGGGACAAACCGATCTTAACTGATAGTGGTGGTTTTCAAGTATTCTCTCTAGCGAGATTGAACAAAATATCAGATGATGGCGTTGAATTCCAATCCCATCTAGATGGAAGCCGACATATGTTTACTCCCGAATTTTCGATGGAGATACAAAGGAATTTAGGTGCTGATATTATTATGGCATTTGATGTTTGCCCTCCTGGGAACTCTGATTCAAAAACAGTATTAAATGCCGTAAAGAAGACATCAGAATGGATAAAAAGGTGCGATCATTGGCTAAAGAAAAATCAAGAACTATATAATTATAAACAGGTTCTATTTCCTATTATACAAGGATCAGTAGATCACTCAATGAGAAGAATGAGTATAGAACAGCTGCTACCTTATTCTAATTGTGGAATAGCAATTGGGGGATTAGCAGTGGGTGAAGAAAAAAATGCCATGATGGATACGATTCAGTACTGCACTGAATTATTACCAATAAAGCAACCAAGGTATTTGATGGGTGTTGGTAAACCATCAGATCTTATAACGGCGGTAAGGCACGGAATTGATATGTTTGATTGTGTTATGCCTACAAGAAATGGACGTAATGGTCATATTTTTACGGAGACAGGTGTCTTGAATATTAAGAATCAAAAATTCAAACATGATTTTTCGGCTATTGATGAGCATAGTTCACACCCTTGGGGGCAGAAATTCTCAAAATCTTATGTCCGCCATCTTTTTAATATAAATGAGATTTTAGGTCTTCGGATTGCATCAACTTTAAACTTAGCATATTATTTAAATCTTATGAGAAGAGCGCGTTTAAAAATAGCTGAAGGTGATTTTAGTATTTGGTCGAGTTCTTTACTTAAAGATATGAGTAAAATGAAAGGAATGTAATGCCAAAAGTTGAAGTAAGAGTAATAGATGCATATATTTTTTAGAAGAACCAAAAAAGGTTTTATTTATTTATTTATTATTAAAACGATCTAAAACAAAAATTTATGAGCATCTTTGGCAGGGGGTTGCCGGAAAAATTGAAAAAAAAAAGAGAAATCTTGGGAAGCCGCAATCAGAGAATTAAAAGAGGAAACAGGTTTCTTACCGTCAGAAATGTTTGTTGCTGATCATGTTAGTCGTTTCTATGAAGCTTATAAAGATAGAATCAATCTTGTTCCCGTTTTTGGAATCGGAGTAGAAATGAGTGATGTGAAACTATCGGATGAACATTGTGACTATAAATGGGTTGATTTTAATTCTGCACTGAAAAAACTTGTTTGGAAAGGGCAAAAGGAAGGGCTTAGTGCTGTTCATAATATGTTAAATTCGAATGATGATAGAATGCGTTGGTCCAAAATATCAATTGATTAAGGAGAAGCTATGTTAGACGTCGGTATGCAAGCACCAGAATTTAATCTTGAGAATCAAAATGGAGAAAAAGTCTCTCTAAGTCAATTCTTAGGTCAAAGAGTACTCATTTGGTTTTATCCTAAAGCGAGTACCCCTGGTTGAATAGTTGAAGGCCAAGGACTCCGGGATGAGTTCGAAAAATTTCAAAAGAAGAACACGATAATTTTAGGTGTTAGTGCCGATTCGGTAAAAGCACAAAAAAATTTTTGCGTTAAACAAGATTTCCTTTTCTCATTGCTTTCAGACCCTGATAAATCAATGATTCGAGCTTATAAAGCGATTGGACTGAAAAAGATGTATGGAAGAGAGTATGAAGGTATTTTCAGAGTCTCATATCTCTTAGATGAAAAAGGCAAAGTTCTAAAAGCATATGAAAAAGTAAAGCCCAAAGAACATGCGAATGAAGTCCTTTCTGATCTGAGTTAAAAATCTAAATTCAAAACACCGTTATAAAAAGATTCTTTATTTTTTGAATTATCTAGATATCCCATCATAATTGAGTGCCCATTAACCTCTAATTTATTTTTATTTACCTTATAATTAGTTAAATGTATAGGCTTATTACCAATAGATAAACATCCAGAGTTTTCTGGGCATATACCAATGTCTTTTTCCCCGTATTCTGAAAGGTTTTTTAGGTCATGCCGAATATTAAAGTCACAATTTTTTTCACCAATTGTGAAATCAGGCTTAATATTATCAATTATATAGCCACAGTAAATAGGTAGAATACTACCGAAAATAATCCAGCCTATTGAATTACAATCAAGTTTAATAGAAACTCTTGATCGGCTAGGGAACCCAATCTCTTTTTGAATACTATTAACATTTACCAAGAGGTTGTAATGAGAGAGTCTTATTCCCAGCCCTTTTTCAAATATTATAAGAGCTTCTTGATTCAAGAGAGGCTTATAAGTGGAGATATAATCACTTGGCAATTTTGAGATTATTTTGAGGACTTTTTTATTAATATTGATCTGGATTTTTGTTTCTGCTTCTAATTTTACTTTCTCAATTTTTTCTTTTCCAGGAAGTATTACAGAAGCCCCTAAATGCCATGCTCCAAATAAAAGAA
The DNA here is from genome assembly GCA_028338895.1 of Fidelibacterota bacterium. GTDB lineage: Bacteria > Fidelibacterota > Marinisomatia > Marinisomatales > UBA1611 > JAOLAV01. The sequence continues at coordinate 7,723 of JAOLAV010000014.1, read as the reverse complement.
TAGTTTTTGAAAAATGGTCCACGCTATTTATAATAATTCTATCCTTAGGTTTTATACCTTGATGAGACAACCACATTGCCGCTTTTTTAACCAAATTATAAAAATCAAGATTTGTTATTGATAAATCTTCAATAATAATCTGTGTTGAATATTTTATATTTTGCCCCTCAATAAGAGACCTCATAGAAGGATAAGGGATCATATACTCAATAGGTTCTACATTGCCAATACATTGGGCTTTATAAATATTGTTCTTTATCTCTAATTCCATACCTGAAATTAATTTAATAAATAGGTAAATTCTCTTTTTGTATGCTAAAAAGTCATCTCATAGACCTTTTGATTCTTTTTTTTTTATAATATATTAAAAGATGAAGTATTTATTAATCTATGCATTTTACTTTACAAGCCTTATTGGTTCTGTATTTCAGAAACAATTTGATATTGCAGGGAATAATAAATTAGAAATTCAAAAAGCTCTTAACTTAGTCCCTGAAAAACAATTTAAAGGCATGGCTTATTTAATACAGCATATGCCGGAAGAAGATTTAAAAAATCTAAGCTCAGACTTTTTATTAAATAATTGTAGTTTAGCTTATAATGCATGGTACCAATCTGCTTGGTATTCAGAAATTTCTGAGGAACTTTTTTTCAATTATATCTTACCATATGCGAACCTTAACGAAAAGCGAGAAGAGTGGCGCAAAGAATTCAATGAAATGTGCCTTCCTATTATAAAAAATGCTAAAACGATTTCGGATGCGGTAGTACTACTTAACCAAAATATCTTTGAAGAAGTTGGCGTGATTTATTCTACGGATAGGCCAAAAGCAGATCAAGCTCCATTTGAATCTATAAAAGCAGGAATGGCTTCTTGCACAGGGTTAAGTATTTTATTAATAGATGCATGCAGGAGTATTGGTATCCCTGCTCGTTTTGTAGGTACTCCCCTATGGTATAATAATTCGGGTAACCATTCATGGGTTGAAATTTGGGATGATGGTTGGCATTATACCGGTGCAGCTGAACCAGTGGGAGATAAACTTGATGAAATATGGTTTGCTGAACATGCATCAAAAGCGACTCCTGGAGATATGAAGTATGGAATCTTTGCCGTTACCTGGGAAAATAAAGAATTATATTTTCCAATGGATTGGTTACCTGAAGTAAAAACATATAGTTCTATAGATGTTACCCATAATTATAAAAAAGGTTTTAAACCTGAGGCCCTTATACCTATTCGAGTGCGATTTCTAAATACGGCTGGTAAAAGAGATGCTACAGATATAAAGGTTAAGAATAAAAATACAATTATTTTCGAAGGAATAACAAAAGATGAAACATCTGATTCAAATGATCATTTGACAATTATGCTTGGAAAAGGAGAGGTTTTTATTTTTGAAACAAGATATGGGGAAAAGCAATTTATTGTAGAAGAAGAAACTCTTTTAGATCTTGGATTTTAAATATTTTTTATATTCCTAGTCTTTTGGTTTTATCTTTCTTTTAATTTCAAGGTTATCTGTAGTCCTGGAATACCAGTTACCGGCAAGACGGCCTAAAGGTTTTAGATCTTCAAGTAAAATTTTTCCTTTATCGTATATAGAATCATCTAAATGAAAAAGGACAATTTCACCAATAACAATAAAACCGCTGCCCGCGTTACCATCACCAATCTCAACTATTTGATTTAATTTACATTCAAAGCTTATTTTAGCTTCACCAACACGAGGTGGTTTAACTTTTGATGATTTAATTTTTGTAAGGTTAGAAATCTCAAATTCATCGACCTCAGGATCAAAGTCAGTAGAGCACATAACCATTTTTTCGGCAAAAGATTCCGAAACAATATTGATTACAAATTCTTTGTTAGCCTTAATATTTTTCAGTGTATCTTTTTCTTTACCATCCCAACCACGTCTAGCTGGACAAAAAACAACAGTTGGAGGCTTTGAGCAAACGCCATTAAAGTATGAAAAAGGGGCAAGGTTAAATTTATTATCATTGGAAATGGTGGATACAAATGCGATTGGCCTTGGGACAATACTACCAATCATAAGTTTATGTATTTCTTGGAAGGGTTGATTCTTCGGGTCTATTATCATTTGTTTGCCCATGAAAAAGGATAGCTATTATCTTCTATATCTAATGCTGATTTAGTTAGGTTTAAAGGTTTAAAGGTATCGACCATAACAGCAAGCTCATTTGTCTCGATAGCACCAATTGACTCCTCTGTCTTTCCTGGTTGAGGACCATGAGGTAGGCCCATAGGATGGTGGGTTATTGAGCCTTCTTCAATTCCTCTTCTACTCATAAATTCACCAGCCGCATAATATATTAATTCGTCAGAATCTACATTACTATGTGCATAAGGGGCAGGGATTGAATCCTTGTGATAATCAAATAATCGTGGAACAAAAGAACATATAACAAAACCATTCCCCTTAAAAGTTTGATGCACAGGAGGAGGTTGGTGAATCTTTCCTGTTATGGGCATAAAATCATTGATATTAAAAACATATGGGAAAAAATAGCCATCCCAACCAATTAAATCAAAAGGATGGTATTTATATTCATACATCTGAATTCCATTTTTTAATTTCACTTCTATTTCAATTGATTTATTTTGGATAGGTGACATAAAATTTGGTGTTCTTATATCTCGTTCAGAGAAAGGTGAATGTTCCAGTAATTGTCCAAATTTATTTCGATATCTATCGGGAGTTTCAATTGCTGAAGAGGATTCAATCACGAGAGCTTCTATTTTTTGACTCACTTCAATATTGTAAATAACACCCCTTGGGATAACCAGATAGTCTCCTGGACGAAGATCTAAATAACCAAAATTTGAGTTAAATCGTCCAACTCCACGATGAATAAAAATTATTTCATCAGCATTTCCATTTCTATATAAAAGTTGCATTGGTGCTGAAAAAATGGCTTTTGAAATTATTAAGTCTGAGTTGTGAAAAAGTGGTACCCGTGAGGAGTTTAAATTCTTTTCATGACTTATCTTTGATGTTTGTAGGTGATGCGGTTGATGATTAACATTTTTTTTTTGAAAGCTCAATGGCTCTAAAATCACCAATTGATTGTACTGCTGCCGGTGGATTGATGTGGTACAGGTTTGAGTAGATTCCACTAAAACCATTTCGGCTGACCAATTCTTCAGAATACAACTTTCCGGATTCATCTCTAAATTGAGTATGTCGTTTATTTGGTACTTTTCCTCTTTTTTGATAGAAAGGCATACTGCTAAATTATTTTATTCTCTAAAACACCTAATCTTTCGACTTCCATCTTAACCACATCACCTTTTTTAAGCCATCCACCTGTATTTTCAGGTCGAAGTTCTAATATGCAACCAGTACCAACAGTACCTGAGCCAAGATAATCACCGGGCAATAAATGTGTATTCATGGATGCTCTCTCGATCATTTTTGTAAAAGGATGATATAGGTCGTTTGTATTTCCTTTTGAAATTAACTTTCCATTAACATGACAAGTCATCTCAAGGTGTAGCTTATCATTTTTCCACGATTTTTCAATTTCGTCAGGTGTTACCAGATATGGACCAAAACTAGAGGCAAAGTCTTTACCTTTCGCCGGTCCTAGGCTCATGGCCATTTCCTCTCTTTGAAGGTCACGAGCAGACCAATCATTACAAATAGTATACCCTGCAATATAATTACCGGCATTATCAGCGGATATATTAGATCCACCATTAGCAATAATAACAGCAAACTCAAGTTCAAAGTCTAGTTCTTTTGTTTTGAAGGGGTAAGGTATCTCAGCACCGTGCCCGTATAAAGCTGAAGGGTTTGAAAAGTAAAAAATAGGTATTTTAAACCAGTCAGGATGCATTTCAAGTCCTCTTAGCTTCCTTGCTGCTCGAACATGTTGCTCAAAAGCATAAAACTCTCTAAATGATTGAGGGTCTGGCACTGGTGAAAGAAGGTCTAACTCTGATTCTAGAAATGCTATTTCATTATTTTTAGAAATTAAGTCTTCTAAATTATTTTCAGAGATTTTCAAATCAATCATTTTTAATCTCTCAAAATTTTTGTCCCATTCTTTTAATGCGTCTTTTAGTGTGTTTGGTATCTTTGTAAAACTATTATCTCCAGTATTTAAAGCCATCCAATTCGAAGCTTGAACTATATCAACAATATACGTGTCTTTTTTAAATCCAAAGCGAGGTTCTAATTTTGTTTTTTTTTAGATATGTTACAAATTTCATTTAAAGATTTCCTCTTTTTTCTTGTTCTCTTTCAATCGATTTAAATAATGCTTTAAAATTGCCTTTGCCAAAACTATTGGAACCTTTACGTTGAATAATTTCAAAGAATAAAGTTGGCCTATCTTGGATTGGTTTGGTGAAAATTTGAAGCATGTATCCATTTTCATCTTTATCAACTAAGATACCTAATTCAGAAAGAATATTTAAGTCCTCTTCAATATTACCAATACGTTCTTTCAGCTCATTATAATATGACTTTGGAGTTGGAAGGAAATCAACACCATTTTTTTTCATCATCTCTACTGTTTTAATTATGTTTTTCGTTGATAGAGCGACATGCTGTACTCCACTAGTATCATAATAGTCGATAAATTCTTGGATTTGAGAGACCTTTAATCCTTCCGCAGGTTCATTTATAGGCATTTTTATTTTTTCATTATCATTTGCCATAACTATAGATCTTAAAGAAGAATAATCTGTATTTACGTCCTTATCATCAACACTCCAAAAACGGTGCCATCCAAATACATCTTCATAGAACTTGCATACAGTTTTCATCTCTCCATCAGGTTGGTTACCGACTACATGATCAATATGAATAAGACCAGTAGGTTCAGATTTAGAATTCTCTTCGATAAAAGTAAAACCGGGTAAGAATGGACCTTTATATTTTTTTCTTTCAATGAATGAATGGATAGTATCACCAAACGTACGTATTGCCGAAATAATTGCAACTCCATTATCATCTTCAATAACAGTTGGTTTGATCTCGCTTTTAGCTCCGCGTTGAGTTGAGACTTCCCAGGCAATGGTTGCATTATCAACTTCAAATGCAATATTTTTTATTCCATCTCCATGCCTATCGATATGCTTACCAATTGCAGTATCTTTTTTCAAGGGTGAAGTTAAAACGAGATTTATAATGCCTTGATTTAGAACATAACTAACACTATCTCGACTGCCTGTTTCTAATCCTCGATAAGCAATAGGTTGAAATCCCATTGTTGTTTTAAAAAAATGCGCAGTTTGTTTTGCATTACCTACATACATTTCACAGTGGTCAAACTTTTTAATAGAGTATGGTAATTTTTTCATAAAATTTTAGATAAAGAATTTATTAATTTTTGATTTTCGTCTTTTAATCCAATAGAAATACGAATGTAATTTGGCCAACCAAAAGATTCTAAGTGCCTAACAATAATCCCATTTTCTAAAAGCTTTTGGGTGATAATCTCAGCTTCTTCTTTATTTCCCCAGATTGTTGTAATAAAATTAGTAACGGATAAAATATATTGTACTTTCAATTTTTTGAAGTTGGATATTAAAAAAGCTAAGCCATCTCTGTTTAATTCTAGTGTATCAGATAGAAAAGAAAAGTCATCTAGAGCTGCAGTTGCAGCTACTTGCGCTAGTGAACTCGGTTCAAAAGGGACCTTCACTTTTATTAAATTAGAAATTAATTCACTATGGGCAAACCCGTAACCAATTCTAACTCCACCTAAACCGTATGCTTTGGAAAAACTACGCAGAGTTATCACATTATCATACCTGTAGCTCATTGAATCTGGATAATCCTTAGAACTATTTGCGTATTCAAAATAAGCTTCGTCTAATATTATTAAAACCCTTTCAGGAACATATTTATAAAAAGAATCGAACTCTTTTTTTGTGATATATGTTCCCATTGGATTATCGGGGTTAGCGATATAAATAATTTTAGTATAATCATTTATTTGATCAACTAATTTCAAAAGGTCGTATTTATGGTTTTTCATTGGAACCCAATGAACCTTTCTTCCCGATGCATTCGCAAGGACTTTAAACCCAATAAAAGAATCTGCAGCACTGATTAATTCATCATCATTTAATAAAAATGTTCTTATAATTGTGGACATAATTCCTTCTGATCCAGCCCCAAGCACAACATTAGAAATCTTAATATTAAATTTTTCAGCTAATTTTTTTCTAAGTTCATACCCTGCAGCATCAGGATATCGATGCAGATCATTTAATGCTTTATTAATAGCTAACTTTGCTTTTGGAGAGGGGCCAAGGGGATTCTCATTTGAAGCTAGTTTAATTATTTTATCGAGACCAAACTCTCTTTGGACTTCGCTAATTGGCTTTCCGGGCTTGTAGCTATTTAATTTTTTTATGTATGAAGGAACAAGAGGCATATAATATTAATAATTTACACATAAAATACATTTACTGATGAAGTGAAAATGTTTTAAGATTAATTATGAAATTTAAAGATCAATTTATCAATGCAAAATTCTTAGAGCGTCCAAATCGTTTCATTACAATCATTGATATAAATGGTGAACAACATCGAAGTCATCTAGCGGATCCCGGAAGACTTAAAGAGCTTCTATTTCCAGGAGCAGATCTGTTGGTCCGAAAAGTTGAAAATAATCCAACAAGGAAAACAAAATTTTCTACTGTAATGGTGAACCATGCTGGGCAATTAATTTCCTTAGTTTCAACTTTACCAAACCAGTTTGTTAAAGAAGCTCTTATGAATAAGGAGCTTCCGATGTTGAATAAATTTAGTCTAGTAAGGCCTGAAATTACTGTTGGGCGACATCGATTTGATTTTCTGCTTACTGATGAAAATGGTGAAGATTTTTATCTAGAGGTGAAGTCTGTTACTTTTGTAGAAAATCAAGTAGCTCAATTTCCAGATGCTGTAACTCTGCGAGGGAAGAAGCATGTTTTAGCTCTTAAAAAATTGGTTGAAAAGAATAAAAAAGCAGGTGTTTTGTTTGTTTGTCAAAGACCAGATGCCACTTCTTTTAAACCAATGTGGAAAAGGGATGATAAATTCTGTTATGCTTTAAAAGAGGCATTTGAATCGGGTGTAAAGGTTTGGTGTATAACATTAAATATCTCCAGTACTGAAATAACCTATAATCAAGAAATACCCATTAAATTATAGATTGAAAACACAACGTACATGGTTTAGTTTGATTTTGCTTGCAATGTCATGCGCTGCAATACAGAGTCCATCTGGAGGACCAAAAGATGAAACTCCACCAACTCTTGTTTCAACGCTGCCAGAAAATGGAGTAATTAATTTTTCAGGCAGAAAAATTGAACTACAATTCTCTGAATATTTAAAAGAAAGTAGTATTCAAAAATCAATTCAAATATTACCCGCTCTTGAAAACCAACCAATATTTAATTATCAAGGGAAAAAAGTCATTCTAGAATTAGAAGAATCATTAAAAAGTAATCAAACTTATATAGTTTTGATTAATAGGTCTTTAATGGATGAACACAATTTAAAGATTTCAAAAAGTGTACAAATTGCATTTTCTACAGGTTCCAAGATAGACGATGGCTTAATCTCTGGGAAAGTTGAATATTCAAAAAAAGCATCTTTGAATCTCTGGAAAATTAAAGACTCGAGTGATGTTACTACATTTTATACAAGGTCTCCAGACTACACAGTGGATGCTTCTGATTCTGGTTTCTATGAAT
>JAOLAV010000013.1 GCA_028338895.1 Fidelibacterota bacterium | reverse complement strand
TGATCCAAGTTGGCGAGAACGCAGGAGCTTTAAGTGATATGTTGAAAGAGATCGGTGAAATGATGGATGCCGAAGTCAAAGACCATGTCCTTAAGCTAACAGCAACACTTGAGCCTTTGATTTCTATTTTTATGGGTTTTATGGTTCTAGGACTAGCCCTTTCTATCTTCTTACCTATTTGGGATATGTATGAAGCCATTTCTACATCATAGAACAGCGAACTTGACCACTTTATCATGTAGAAAATAGGTCTATTGAACTTTTAGTCTTTTATTCTGCTGATACTTATTTAATATATTCTTTCTCAATTAAAATTTATTTTGTCAATAATTTTTTTAGAGTGAAAAATGAACCAGCATTTTTTTTTAAGTAATTATTATTGATAAGCTTTGTTACAATCATTGTCTCTAAATGTTACAGCTGTATCAAATCAGTTAGGTCCCATTTTTCAGTAAAAATGTTTTTTTGGTATTCTCTTGTGCTGAGAGTGTTCTTTCGTTTTTTATTTTTCTATCCAGCCTGCTTTGGCATAGAAGTTGCTGTATAGGGGTATACTAAAAAAAGAGGATATTATGAAATTATTTAAAAAATTAAAAAACAAAAAAGGTCAGACTCTAGCAGAATTTGCGGTTACGATTGCTATGATGGCGACCTTGGCTACAACTGCTGCACCGAAGTTTTCTGGTGTTGGGGAAGGAGCGAAAGAAAAAAAGACTTATTCTTCTATTGATAAGATTTTAAAATCAGCAAACAACTTCTATAATGAAAAAGTAACCAAAGAAGGACGTGGACGTTTTCCTGGACAGTTAAAGTATAATGAGTCTGTCCCTGATGGTGGTGGTTATGTAGATGAAAATGCTAATTTTTTGCCCATTCTTACATCTTGATGAACTTTAGATAGGTTTTTTTCAATGTAGGTATTGCCAGTTGTTTTTCCAGCAATTTTAAGAGAGTCTAGAATAGGGACACCTGTCCGATCTAGTGTCTCCAATACATGGATAAACCTTGAAATAGACATTTTCAAGGATATTGGTCCAATAATACCAAGCTTTATTTTTGTTTTATGCCAGGCATAACTACCTTTTTTACTTCGAAGAATTACTTTAGTCAATCCGATTATGAATCCGATAATTAGAATCAAAAGATACCAGTATTCTGTAATAAACTTATCTGCTCCTAACAATATACGAGTAGGTAACGGTAGTGCAATTTTTGAATTTGCAAAAAGTGTTGAAAATTGTGGCAAGATAAATGTGACGGCAAAAATTCCAACCAGAACTGTTATACCTACTACAATAGCTGGGTACCTAGTGGCTTGCTTAATTCCCATTCTAAGTTTTAGATCACTTGCAATAAAATCAGCTAATTGAAAAAGAACTTTATCAAGAACACCGGCACTTTCTCCAGCTCGAACAATATTATAGTACATACTGTCAAACATTTTTGGATGTTTTTTAAGAGCCATCGAAAGAGAAGTCCCACCTGAAATATCTTCTATAATCGTATCAATTATTCTATTAACTAAGGGGCCTGCACTGTCACTATGTAAAGAATCGATAGCTTCAACTAAAGGAACGCCTGCTTTAAGCATTACAGATAATTGCCTGGTGAAGTTATAAACGTGATTTGGTGTAATTTTTTCAAAAAAAACAACGTCTATATCTAAAATTGACGTGGCCTCTTTTTTAATATTTAAAGGCTCTAGTCCTAATTGTTGAATTTGCAACAATGCGGCTTTTTCATTTGAAGCCTTAATCTTATCCCTAACTATGTTGTCCTCATCATTATTAAAAGCGATATAAGAGAATTTTTGTAATTTATTATTCATTCTCTTCAATCTCGTATGTACGCATTTTACGATATAAAGTCATTCGACTCACACCTAAAATCTTTGAGGCTTTACTCATATTCCATTTAGCATAGCTCATTGCCTCTAAAATTGCATTCTTTTCAATTTCTTTTAATGTTTTTGGCTGGTTTTGAGTCTCTAGACTTTTCTCATTTTCTATTGAACGTACTTGGGAAAAACCTTCGACTTTGACTTCTTGATCTTTTTGGACAATCGATTCTTGAGTTTTTGGGCTCTTCTGTGATTTTAAAAGTGGTAATATATCCCCACTTGTTAAAACAGAACCATCCGATAATAATGAAGCCCGTTCAAGAATGTTTTCTAGCTCACGTACATTGCCTGGCCAGTCATAGTTTTTCATTAATTTTAAAGCACCTGGAGAGATATAATTAACTTTCAAATTATGTTTCTTTTTTAAAACACCAATTATTTTATAAGTAATAAAAGGGATATCTCCGGGGTGATCACTCAATGATGGTATTGTTAAAGGGAATACATTTATACGATGAAAAAGGTCTTGTCTAAATTTATTTTGAGCTATCAAAGCCTCAATATCTTGATTTGTTGCTGAGACAACCCGCACATCAACCTTAATAGTTTCATTTGCCCCAACTTTTTCAAGCTCGCTACTTTCTAAAACTCTTAATACCTTTGCCTGAAGACTGGGATCCATATCTCCAATTTCATCTAAAAATATTGTCCCACTATTTGCGGCTTGAAACTTTCCAATTTTATCTTGATCTGCTCCAGTAAAAGAACCTTTTACATGTCCAAAAAGTTCACTCTCTAAAAGTTCACCTGGTATGGCTGGACAGTTTACGGCAATAAATGGATTTTCCTTCCGAAGGCTATTATCATGTAAGCTTTGTGCAACTAAATTTTTTCCGGTACCACTTTCACCATAAAGAATGGTTGTTACATTCTTTTTTCTAATTTGGAATAACAACCTGTATAAATCAATCATTGGTTCGGTAATTCCAACAATCTTACCTGCTCCGTTAGGACCAAAAAATCTTCTTTCTCTCTCTGGGATGTCATAAATAAAATCAATGTATTGCTTTCCTAGTAGAACAAGCTCTAATAAATCATCGGAACTTTGAGTCTCCGGCTCAAAATAAAAGGTCATGCCACAATTAAAATCTTCTAATATCTGAGATCTTCTCTTGTCGTCTGATATAAAACAATAAATAGGTATATGTGGATTTAATTGCCTGATTTCTTTTATTAGCCGAGATGGGGCTAACATCGGAAGCTTATTTGCAATGATGATACACTCGTAAGAAGAAGTTTGTAATGCATTCAGTCCAATCATACCATTTTGAACATAGTCAACCTTTAAGGGAAGCCCCGAAAACTGAGGGATACCTTTTTCTTTACCTCCTACAAAAAGGACACTTATCATTATATGGCTTTAGTTGCACCTAAAGTTTCGATTATTTCATTTAAACTGGTAACCCCTTTTTTAACTTTTCCTAATCCATCTTCAAGGAGAGTGACCATTCCATGCTCACGTGCTTTTTCTTTAATTTTATATGCTGGTTGCGCATTGAGGACTAAATCGGAAATGTCTTCGTTTAGCATTAATAATTCATAAATACCTAAACGACCTCTATACCCTGAATTACGACAAGAGAGGCATCCTTTTCCCGTGTAGGTTATTTTAAATTCTTTTTTATCAACCTTTAAAAGACTGGCTTCTCTTTCAGTAATTTCATGCTCAATTTTGCAATTTTCACAAATTTTCCGAACAAGACGCTGAGCTAAGATCCCTTTGACTGTCGATGAAATTAAAAAAGGTTCTATTCCCCAGTTTAATAATCGTGCAAAACCTGAGGCCGCATCATTCGTATGGATTGTACTGAAGACTAGGTGTCCTGTCAAAGCCGCTCGTATTGCTAGGTCTACCGTTTCTTCATCTCGAACCTCCCCAACCATAATAATATCCGGGTCCTGTCTTAGAATAGATCGAAGAGCAGCCGCAAAAGTCACTCCTGATTTTGTATTTACCTGTGCCTGGTTAATATTAGCAAGATCAAATTCAATTGGATCTTCAACCGTAACAATATTTACTTCTGGTTTTTCAAGTTTATTCAATGTTGAGTATAAGGTGGTTGTTTTTCCACTACCTGTTGGTCCAGAGACAAGAACAATTCCTTCCCCACCATGGAGCATTGTATTGAATTTTGCTTCTGTATCTTTTCTAAAACCAAGCTCAGATAGTGGGTATAATGCTTCCTGAAGGTTCAATAAACGCAATACTGTCTTCTCACCGAATAAGGTTGGATAAGTAGATAAACGTAAATCAATCCTACCTACTTTTGATCTAAAAAGAATTCTTCCATCTTGAGGCCTTCGAGTTTCAGCAATGTCCATACTCGACATAATTTTAAGCCTAGAAATCAATGCATCCTGAATAGACTTAGGGAAAATTTGAAAATCTTGTAATTTCCCATCAATTCTAAATCGTATACGGATATCATCTTCCCTTGGTTCAATATGTATATCTGAACATCTATAGCGTTGACTCTGCGTAATAATCCCATCTACAAGTTCTACAATTTGGCTTTCATCATATAAATCCGTGATGTCCTTTGCATCATCCATATTAGAATCAGCCTCTAAAAAGCTTGAGATACCATAATGAAGATCAATCGCATTCACAATATCTTCTTCACTACATAATATTGGCTCAACAGACATACCGGTAGACTCTCTTACAAAATTAATGGGCTCTGGATCTAAAGGATCTACAACAGCTAAATTCAGAACTTCTTTTATTTTAAAAAGAGGAAAAACTTTATACGTTCGAACACTTTTTTCGGGAACAATATCTACCAATGCTTGATCTATATCGTAATATCCAAGTTGAAGGTATGGGACTTTTAACTGCCTACCAAGGTAGGGTAAAAGCTCACTAGATGTCAGAAACCCACTTTCAATCAATGCTTGACCAATATAGCCACTGTTATCTTCTTGATAGTCTAATGCTGTTCTTAATTGAGATTGATCTATTTTACCACTTGTAATAAGCATTTGACCAATTGAATATTTATTTAATGCTGGCATGTTAAAACATCGTCCTTATGTACCAATTGATAATTATATTTTCACCATTCTGGGTACTTGTTAAAATGGTTAGCAAAGACCCTAAAGATATATAGGGACCAAATGGAATAGGGTTTGATCTATTTATTTTCTTTAAACCCATCAAAAAAACTATCCCAACAGCGGCGGCAAAAAAACTTAAATAAAGCGCTAATACAGAAGACTTAAAACCAATTAAGCCACCAAGTACTATCCCCAGTTTTACATCCCCAAAACCAATACTCTCTTTTTTTAAAATAAGTTCACCAAAAAAACCTAGTAGAAAAAGAAATCCACCAAAAACTATCGCACCTAGTAATCCATCTTTCCATTCTAATGGAATAAATTTAAAAAAGTATAAAATAAAGATACTAAAAAGTCCAAGTAAAATAAAACCATTTGGAATTATCAAATGATCTAAATCAATAAATGTTATTGCAATGAGAGCGTATGTTAAAGATGTATAAATAAAAAAATATTCACTGAAATTGAATATAAAAAAAATTAAACACGTAATTATGGCTGAAAAAAACTCAACTAATGCATAACGAGATGAGAATGAGGTTTTACATGTTCTACATTTTCCTCTTAAGATAAAATATCCGAGTATAGGGATATTGTCTGAAATTTTAACTGGTGTTTTACATGCAAAACAATGAGATGCAGGTACGAATAAACTCATATTTTTTGGAAGCCTAAAAATAACGACATTTAAAAAACTGCCGATACAAGCTCCAAAGATAAATAACAGTGAAAAGAGTACTGGATTCATTATTAATCAATCAGCTGTTCAATAATATTTTTTAAATCACCTAATCGAAATGGTTTATTTAATACCTGTTCTATACCATATTCATCTTTATCAAAATTGGCTAGCGCATCTTTTGAACCAAGAATAAGAAAAGGTATTGTTTTATATCTTTCATCAAACTTTAGAAGTCTTGCGATTTTTGGACCGCTTATAACGGGTAACACAAATTCAGCAATAATCAAACTAGGGGTCTCTTGCTTTGCCCGTTCGAATCCTTCATACCCATCTTTAGCGCTTATAACTAAATAGCCCGATATTTTCAATTTTTCCTGAAGACTTTTCAAGATTGATTCATCGCTCTCAATTAAAAGAATTGACTTTTGTAACGTTTGTGACATTTAATATATTTAACCAGTGATAATCTGGTAATTCCCAAGCTTGTTAGACACAAATTAATAAAAAAAATAGTAAAGTGTAACATTTTTTTACACTTTGCTTTATATGCCTTAATTTGTTACATAAATATATAAAAACTAATTAGGACCTTTATAAAATGCCACGCTGTGCAATCTTAACTCTGAAAGATTTATCTGATTTTGAATGTTATGATCACTTACTAATTAAGCCAATGAAGAAAAAAGGATGGGACTGTATCATGGTACCATGGGATGACAGAAATGTTTCTTGGGATAGTTTTGATTTAGCCATTATTCGTTCAACGTGGGATTATCAAAACAGACTAGAAGATTTTATCAAAGTTCTTCAAAAGATAAATCAATCGACTTGCATACTTCAAAACTCTTTAGAATTGGTAGAATGGAATATGGACAAATCGTATTTATTCGATCTTTTCGAAAAGAATATAGAGATCGTACCTTCCCTGCTTCACAAAAATTATAAAGAGTCTTATCTAATGGATTCATTTACTCTATTTTCAGAAGATCAATTGGTTATTAAGCCTACTATCAGTGCAAATGCAAATGATACATATGTCATTAATAAAAATAATTTATCATTAATGAGTGAGTCCTTAGAAAAAAAATTCTCGAATAAAAGTTATATCATTCAACCATATATTGAGAACATAAAAAAAGAAGGTGAGTATTCTTTAATATTTTTAGGAGAGGAACATAGCCACACACTTTTAAAAACTCCTAAAAAAGGAGATTTCAGAGTTCAAGAAGAGCATGGCGGAACACTTCAATTAATAAACGAGACAGAAGAAAGAATCTTAAAAACCGCTAAAAAAGTAATGAAAAGCTTACCTTTTGAAAGCCTATATGCTCGAGTAGATTTAGTTAGAAAAGATAATTCTTTTTTACTGATGGAAGTTGAAGTGATTGAGCCATCATTATATTTTAATATAGCACTTAAATCTGCTAGTCATTTTGCTCGTATAGTCTCAAGAAAGTTTTAAATAATGACAATATCAATTGACCAAATGACCCTCTCGATCTGTTTTAATTAAGAAGATATCTTCATTCCAAATACCCGTTAGAATAAAACCTCCATCGCTACTTTTAGCTATAGAAAAGCCTTCTTCTGTATTATCCGTTCCCAATGTCCTAGACCATTGGATTACTCCATTATTCGTTATTTTAAATAACCAAACATTATATCCCTCCAGTCCTAAATCTGACTCTTGTGTACCAACACCTACATAGCCTCCATCCTCAGCTTGTACAATAGAGAATGCTTTTTCATTCAAGCTTTCTCCGTATGTTTGTTCCCATATTATATTTCCTGAATAATCAACTTTCGCAATATAGCCATCCGTTAAGCCATTACCAAAAGATGTCGTTGTTCCGCAAAGAATTAATCCATCCCCTCCATCAATTAATGAATATCCTCTGTCATTACTTTGACCACCTAATACCTGTTCCCACTCAATATTACCATTTGAGTTAAATTTCAAAATTGAAATATCATATATATTTTCAGCTTCTATTTTTTCATCATTTGAAAGTACAAAAAAGCCACTATCTAAAGATGGAATAATAGAGACAGCATAATTATTCATATTTGTACCATATGTTTGACTCCAAATTTCATTTCCTTGATTATCAATTTTTAATAGCCAAACATCTTTTTGTCCCGCTCCATATGAATTAGTAAAGCCAACTATTATATAATCATTATTACTTAGTTGACAAATAGAGTTCCCTTTTTCACTAGCTGTACCTCCATAAGTTTGAACCCAATCTTGGTTTCCGTTCTCATCAATTTTCAAAGCTAATATATTTGACAAACCACTTCCATAAGATTCTGTGCTTCCGACAAAAATATAGCCTCCACTATTAGACTCAATTATTTGATGTCCATAGTCACTATTTATACCACCAAATGTGACCATCCATTGTTCGACACCTAATGAATCGGTTTTCAGAACAAATGCATCTGTGCTCCCATTTCCCTCAGATGAAGTTGTTCCGCAAACTAAATAATCTTTATTTATTAACTGCTGTACCGATTTTCCATAGTCAACCTCAGCCCCACCATAAGAATGGTTAAACGTGGAGTATGAGTTCCCTTGCACTTCATTACTGAAACTAGTTTGCCCCCATTGGTCTTGGACTTTAAGCTTATAATAGTTTATTCTTCCCGGACTAAAATCAAGCTGAAAAGTAGTATCATTTAGATCTGAAAATGTTGAGACTAAACTGGGTTCAGTGAATTGGGAAGAAAGCGATTCATATAAAAAATATGATTCAAAATCATTCTCCAAATTCATTGACCAGGTGAAAAATAATTGTCCATCTTGATATAAAATAGAATCCAAAATTGATGGATTGGGAACGGGGTCAAGAGTGTTACTCATTTCACCCCCAAAACAAGTTAGCCCCCAATGATCAATTACTTTTATTTTAAACCAATTTTCTATGGTTGGATTAAAATCAGACAACGTATAGGATGAAATAGATTGATTGAAAATAGTTTGTACAAGCTCATAGCCTTCATTATTATTTTCAGATTGGAAAATTTCATAGGAAAAAAAATCCTCTGCATTCGATAATGCCCAATGAATAGTCATTTCCTCTAAATTGTATTCAATAGATTGAATATCCACTGGCTCGGGATTAGAATCAACGATAGCTGAGATTGGATCTCCGGTAGAATTTAAATTCCAAAAATCATTAACTTTTATTTTAAACCAGTTCTCTTGAGTTGGGTCAAATTCAGAAAGTGAGTGAGTAATAGTACTTTGGTTATAAATAGTTTTTATCGTACTATAATTTGTAAACGGATAAGAGGACTGTAATATTTCATACGAGTAAAAGTCTTCTTCTAAAAAATCTCCCCACTTTATTGTCATTGTATCTAGATTATAATTCACAGAAGAAATATTGACCCTATTTGGTGGTGAATTAATGGGATAAGAAATTGGACTAGACAAACTTTTTTGCCCTAATGAGTCCTCTACCTCGATCCAATACCATTTTAAATAATTAGGGTTGAAATCATCCGTTGCAAAGGTAGTATCTAGAATATTATTATAAACTCCTATTTGGTTTCGTAGAGAAGTTTGAGCATCAGACATATAAAGAGTATATTTTTTAAAATCTATATCTCTTGATTTAGACCAAATAATTTTTAATTCTGTAGTATCATAACCTATAGAATAAAATTCAATAAAGTTTGGAGAAGAATTTTTTTCAAAACAAACAATTGTACTTTTTGAGTGATAACCAAAAGTATCTGTCGTTACAATTCTGAAATATTGATTAACTAAGTTATCTATTCCCTCATCGATATAAAAAGTATCCGCAATACTTGCTGTCTCTTTTATTACCTGATTTTCATTCATCAAACTATCTGATGACTTCTCAAGTTTGTAGCTAAAAAAATCACTTGCAGTAGACTCTTTCCAATTAATATGAAGATTACCATTAATAAGGTCAATTTGATCTATTTCACTCAATGGTGGGATTGCTAATGAATTATCAACTTTTAAAGTAATAGCCTCGCTAAAAACTTCTAAATTATTTTCATTCATTAGTTTTAGCTTAATTGAATAGTCTCCATTTTCAATTACATTAGTATTCCAATATAAGTCAAAAGGGAGATTTTCTACTTTTAAACCTGTACCAACACCATTCAACCATAGTTCGATACTTTTGGCTGGGGACTCCGATTCAACTTCATTCTCGATAATTACAATTTCGTAAACAATATCATTATTCGTTAGATTAGAAATAAATACGGTTGGGATATGTACTTCCTCTTCATCTGAACAAGAAGTAAAAAATAATAGAATAAGAACTATAACTACTTGAGGATTGCGAATAATACCCCCTATTAAAAATTATTTAAAGACTCTTTTATTTCCTCCAGCATCTTCTAGTATCCAACCACCTCCGACAACCTCACTTTTCACAATACCTTCACCTCTCAGCGTGCCATCTTCGAACCAAAATTTAGCCCTTCCTCTTGGGATACCATTAATATATTTAAGACGCATCTCTTTATTGCCATTTCTGTACCATTGAGTCCATT
Source organism: Fidelibacterota bacterium (assembly GCA_028338895.1). Lineage (GTDB taxonomy): Bacteria > Fidelibacterota > Marinisomatia > Marinisomatales > UBA1611 > JAOLAV01. The sequence continues at coordinate 18,178 of JAOLAV010000013.1, read as the reverse complement.
TTCCGTTAACTTTTCCATCTTCAAATTTTATTTTTAATGCTTTTTTACCATTATCATGCCATTCTCGGTACCATCCATCAGGCTTACCATTAATATATTTAGCTCTTAAAGCTTTTTTACCACTCTCATGCCATTCAGTATATCTTCCTTGTTCTTTGCCACCTATATAATAACCAACAATTGATTTTTTACCATTCTCGTACCATTCTTTGTAATCATTGACATACTTATCCTGGTCAAAAGTAGCTATTAATTCGCGATGACGTGTCTCACCATCATCATACCATTGCTCAAATTTTCCATGTTTCTTACCTTCTTTAAAATGGCCAATCATTATAGGTTGTCCAATCGTATTCAATGTTTGCCATAGTCCGTCTTTTATACCATCACGGTATGAACCAGTCATGAGACCAATTCCTAGCTTTTTAATAACAGGACCTGTATAAGGTTCTTTATCTAAGGTATAAACACCCCTGAGGGAATCTAGATACCCCCATTCAATTGCCTTAGTCGAGTCTTGAGCGACTAACAAAGAAAGTGTTGCTAATAACATTAATGATTGTTTAAGGTGTTTTAACATGGAATAAATTTACACAACAAGATTGATAAATAAATCAAAACGTTTAAAGAATTATCTTAAAACTAAAAAAGAGTTTAGAATTATTTTCTCTAAATAATTCATATCATGATTACTAATCTTTTTTTATCAGAGCTTTGATGTCTCCATCCCACGTTGGACGCTTTATAATCAGATATTTAATAATCATAAGTGGAAAGAGGAGAAGTTCCTGCGCAACATAAATACGTTTCCCCCATTTCAACCCTAACTTTTTGATCCATATACTATCAATAAAACTAGATCCGTTGATCATATGTCGAGCAGCAATTTGAAAACTATATATCATGAAAAAAGGATAGAAGATGTAAAATCTAATCGGATATTCTTCTCCAATGACCCAATGGCAAAACCTTAAGCGATGATCTAAAAGAAGTCGCATTGAGATAGTACGGCGCTCAGCACCACCAGCAATGTCAAACCGCCTAAGGACAACGGGAGCTGGATCAAATTTTAAATATTGTCCAGATTTCTTTTTTTTATGAAATTTGAAATACAGTGAGTGTTCTTCATGATCTGACTTTACATGTGGGTACCACCCACCAAGATTAATAATTGTTTCTCTACGCACAGAGCTATTATTCCCATGTAACCAGTCTACACCTACTTTTACTTTATTAATCCCAGTGAAAACACGTCCTCTGATTAAAGCTGAAACTGTTAAACAACGACGATATGCTTTTTCTATATCTGGATACCTAACAGTCTCATTAATTTCCTGGATATGTCTTCCCGAAACTCCTATACAATTTGGATCATTGTAATTACGTGCATGGTCAGCAATCCAATTATTCCCGATTGGGATATCGTCGTCATCCATGAATAAAATAATTTCACCATTAGAGTATGCAACTCCATAATTTCTCGCACCTGTACCTCCCAGTGGTTCTCGATGCACTACTCTAAACCTAGAATCAAGTTTATTTAATTCAGGCGAATATTCTTTAAAATGGTTATCCGAACTCTGATCTAAGATAACAACCTCAAAGTTCTTATATATTTGAGTGCAACAGACTTGAACTATTTCTAATACATGGTTTAAGCGATTATAAGATCTTATGACCACAGAAATCATAGGACTTTTCATCTCTTTTGAGTTCATCTTTTCACTTTTTGAAGAACTCCACTCCAGTAAGGTTTTCTTTTAATTATATATGTGATTACTAAAATTGGATATTTAAAAAGCTCTATTAAAAAATATATTTTTTGTCCCCAATAATCACCAAAAGTATCAGAACACCACTGATTTTTATAACTTGAGTTATTTCGTAAATAGCGTGTTGATACTTTAAAACCATAAAGCATAAAAACGGGGTACAGTAAATAGAATCTTATTGGGAAATACGTACTGATTACCCAATGATAGTATTGCATTCTATGAATTAGTAATGTTCTCAAATCAATCGTCCTACGAGCAACACCACCGGGGATATTAAACCTTCGATAAACAATTGGTTCTGGATCAAACATTAAATATTGATTGTTTTTTTTCTTCTTTTGAAATTTATAATACAGTGAATGCTCTTCCCCGGCTCCTTGAATAAATGGATACCAACCACCTAATTCAATAATCGTTTTTTTCCGAATCGAACAATTATTTCCATGAAGCCATTCCACTGGTTTTTTAACTTTATTAATTCCTGTAAAAACACGTCCGCGTCTTAAAAAAGATAAAGATAAACAATTATTATAGGCTTTATCGATATTTTTATATCGATTTACTTCATCTAAATGATGAATATGTTTACCTCCGACTCCAATACAATTAGGATCTTTATAATTCTTGGCATGCCCGCTGATCCAATTACTACCGACTGGAATATCATCATCATCTATAAATAAAATTATATCACCTTTGCAATGCGCTACACCAGTATTACGCGCACCTGAAGGACCTAAAGGCTCTGAACGAACAACTCGAGCGATTTCTGAAAACCCTTGTATACGACTACGATATTTTTTCCAATTTTTTTCTGTGCTTTGCTCTATTATTAAAACTTCAAATTTTTCATAATCCTGCTGTGAGCACACGGAAAGTATTTCTAAAACATGTTCCAGCCGATTATATGATCTGATGAGTACAGAAACATAGTTTGGTTTAATTTCGATGGACATTATTGGAAGATTTTTTTTGGAATTATATTTAGATTTTTTCTATTTACTTTTATGAAATTTAAAAAAAATAGCAACTCCAGTTATTTTACTATGCTGATTTAAACTTAAATGTTTTTAATTCGAATGGTTTTAATGTAATCGGAAATTCATTCTCAACTTTCTTAATACTACCTATGTCATTCCACTCCATAAGATCACATTCAGTGAGAGAACCGCTTAATGTTAGAATACCGCTAGATTCACGGCCATTAGTTTCAATAATTCGAATTACCCATTGGTTTTCTTTTTCTGCTTTTTTAAGCACAGTCAGCTCCAAGCCAGATCCCGTTAATTTGATTGGTATTTTGACTTGTGAACGAACACCTTCAAAAACAAGAGGTTGCTGGTTCAAGCATGTCGATTCTTTAATAACATTTGACCGTATTAAATCATTCTTATGTGGCATAAAACTGTATACAAATTCATGTTTTCCTATGTCAGCATCTGGATCAGGGTTGCTTGGTGAGCGGAGAAGGTTTAGATCTAAAATATTATCTAGAACCATATAACCATATTTACAATCATTCATCAAGGCAACACCATAATCGTGATCTGAAAGGTCAGCATATTTATGTCCCACAACTTCAAACTTTGCTTTATCCCAACTTGTATTTCGATGTGTATTACGTTTTACATAACCGTATTGAATATCAAATGTTGCCTGATCCGAAACAACGTTAACAGGAAAATGCACTCTTAACATTTTATGACTCTCATTCCACTCAACTTTTGTTTGAAAGTCTAAGCGCTTTGAATTATTTCCGAGGGAAATAATTTGCTCTATCGTTGAATCTCCAATCGTAAGCTGAACCTCTAACTGAGTCAAGACATCACCATCCGATACTATTTTAATATTTTTAGCCGAAGCAATTTCCACTAAAGCTTCTCTATAAAAAAAATCAATGTCCCAAGCATCCCAATTGTTAGGAATATCTTCATATAAAGAAAAAATATTACCTTCACCAATTAAAACTTCTTTATTCATCTCTTTGTCAAAGGCCGAAATCATTTGTCCTTTTTTATTAAACTCATATCTAATTAAACTATTTTCAATAATTAATTCTGTAGGAAGAACAATATTAAGGTTTAATTTTTCTACTTTTTTAAAGGAATGAAAAGCAAGAGGGTCTAAGCTGACTTCCATAAAATAACCAAGCGTACTTTTCTGAATTGGTATATTATTCCCAACTTCATCTAGAATACTATACCCTTCAAATGCTAATGGAAGTTTAATAAAACCAGCCCATCTGTAAGATAATGTATTTGCTAAAACAAATGAATCTTCTTCTTTTTCAAAAAGAAGGTTAGAAGCTTCATCCATTAGTTTATTGCAGCCATGATGGACTTCTTCATATTCTTTGTGTGTTGTCTGGTAGACAAGATTAATACTTGATCCTGGGATTATATCATGAAACTGATTCAAAAGAACTTTTTTCCATAATGCATCTAATCTTTCAGATGGGTATTTATTGAGATCGAGACAAGACCAAAGAACCTCTACCGCACGTAGTTTATTCTCTAATTTTCTATTTTGTTTTTTGACTAAACCATGTGTTGTTAATGTTCCTCGATGAAGTTCTAGATATAATTCGCCAACCCATGTTTCAAGCTTCGCTTTGTGTTGATTCAATCTATCAAAAAAATTCTTTGCGGTGTCAAAATGTACTTTTGGCGAGTTCTCAAGATTAGCCATCCGTTGTCCAAGCTCAATATTCTCAGGCTTTGGCCCTCCCCCTCCATTCCCGACTCCAAATAATGAAATGAATTCATCCAATTTATCTTTTTCTTTGAAGCTTGACTGCGCTGGTACCAAAAATTCAGTATCGAGTTCACTGTTATATGTGTTCTCAGGTGGAAAATGCGTTAAAACTTCAGTACCGTCAATCCCACGCCAATTAAATGTCTGATGAGGAAACTCATTGAACTGACTCCAAGATAATTTTTGTGTTAAAAAATAATCAACACCTGATTTTTTAAGAATTTGAGGCATGGCTGCAGAATAACCAAAGACATCAGGCAACCACAAGTTATCTACATTAATATCAAATTCATCTTTAAAAAAGTTTTTTCCATGAAGAAACTGACGAACCATAGACTCGCCACTAATTAAATTGCAATCAGCTTCAACCCACATACCGCCTTGAACTTCCCAGTTTCCTGATTTAACAGCCTCTTTTATTTTTTGATAAAGATCAGGATATTTTTCTTTCATAAACTGATAATGCTGAGGTTGAGAAGCACCAAAAATATATTCTGGATAATCTTCGATAATACTTAATTGATTTGCAAAGGTCCTCGCACATTTTCTAACGGTCTCTTTAACCGGCCATAACCAACCAGTATCAATATGAGCATGCCCGACAGCCGAGACACTCAAGTCCGATGGTGCAGCAGGCTTTTGAAGCTCTTCTTTCAAACATTCTCTTGCTTTTTGAGTATTCTCTCTATTTCCACTAAATTGATTTATGCAGTTATTCAATGCTAATATTATTCTTGATCTTCTAACCGATTTTTCATCGATCTTTTTCATTAGGCCTATCAGAATTCTAGCATCAAGATACAAGTTCCAAACTTCTTTATCAAAAATCCCAAATTTCATTTTTTCAACTTTAGCGTCAAACCAACCGTGTCTTTTGGGGCTTTCTTGTGTCGGGTCCTCTTCCGTAAATACACCAAAAAGTGAATTAGCAGCAGCCTCTACCCATAATTCGACTTCACCATTTTTAAGACAATTCGGTTTTAGTGGGACTCTTGTTCTAACAAAGTTAGGGTCCCATATCGCAGCATTCGTGATTCCTTGCATTATTTCACCTGAAGGACTAAACACTAAACCTTCTCCTGAAAAATCAAGTTCCGCAGCAAGCGTTTTTCCTTTGAAAGATCCAGGGATAGAGCCTTTTAAATGGAACCAAGCACTCTCCCATTTCTTAGCCCAATTACCTCCTTCTTTAATATCAACATAGTCGAGAGAAAGACGGTCGTCAAAGCTTACCGCATCTTTAGACCAGGCAAATTCAGCCTCAAATAATTTTTTATTATAAACAACTAACTCAGGTAACTTTTTATACCATTTCTCAATTCTTTGAACAATAACTGTTGTTTCTTTTTTATTCATTTTAACTAATCCTTTCTTGCAACCCAACCATCATCTTGATGATCTCTTTCTGCTGTTTTAAGTCTTAACATCATTGCTTTTAAATCTTTAAAACCACCTATGGAGAACCAAACCATTGTAATCATAGACACAACAATATGTATAAAAATATAATATTTCCAATAGGACATCCATGCGTAATCACTTACATCATTATTCAAATTGTAAATTGTACCGATAATAAAAACTAAAGTCCAAGCACCTGTCCAAAAGTAATTCAGAATGTAAATTAATTTATCTGATTTTGTAAATTCATCACTTATTAAAAATATTTTCCACCCTAAGCCTGTATTCGTTTTTACTATCACCTTTTCATCATCTGGAGCATAGGCTCCTCTATTCAACAATTTGTCCATATTAAAGGGCTTCGTATTTGTGACTAAAGAAACAACAATATAGGACAAAGCAGAAGCGCCCATGCTTATCCCCCAATATTCTTGACCATTAATATTTCTTACATACATTAGACTTGTTTTAAGCTGAGTAAATGCCGTTACATCAGCTAACCATTCTACTGAGACCTGTTTAACCAGTACTCCCCCAACGCTGATAAAAGCACCAACAATCATAGCCGTCCATGCTGCTGGGGTTGTCCCTTTTTTCCAATAAAGTCCACCAATAATAACGGCTCCAGAACCGCCAGCAAAAATGGCGGCTGTAATCGCAAAAAAAAGTGCTATTTTTTGGTTTTGTTGAAATAATAGACTAAATAAAAAAATAAAAACGGCTACCCCAAAAATAGAAAGTCTTAGAACTTTTAAGTGAGTCTCTTTATCGAAAGGTTTCTTTCTAAAAGGCATTATAACATCTTGTACTAATATTGTAGCCCATGAATGGAGGTAGGTATCATGAGTACTAACAAAGGCACAAAGCATTAGTGCCGCAAAAGCTCCTAACAAACCAACAGGCAAAATTTCTGACAATACAACCGGGCCTCTCATTTGAGATCTTAAGGTATCTGTCTCTAGTTTTGATAAGGTTTGGGTTACGGAATCAGCAATTGATTGATAGTCGGGGTGGTTCATAAAAACATATATAATGACAGGAACAAGTAAGAAAAACAACCCCTGAGAAAAGCCTCGAAAGCCTCCTAGAACGGAGCCCATTTTAGCTTCATGCGCACTCGTTGCCGATGAGCTGTAGCCCTGCTGTCCTTGCCAACTTAAGCTTCCGTACATTATTCCAATAATACCAATAATAAAATACCAAAGATTAAAATCTTCAACATGACTTGTTTTAAATGGGTTAATTCTTGAAGAATTTGCATATTTTTCTTCAATTTCATTAATTCTATTTTTTTGATCAAGGTCTTCTAAAATTAAAAAAGACTCATCAACGTTTAATTTTTCAATCTCTTCTTGAGCTAGCTGTATGGGAGTATTCTCTAATGCTTCAGATACTTGTTCCCAGCTAACAGTAAAAAATAAATAGATAACAACTATAAAAAGGACAAACATTGCAAAAATTCCTTGGAAAAAGTCGGCTATGATAACTGCTATTTGACCTCCAAAATAAACAAAGTATAATGCAATAGAGAGTAAAAGAATCATTACTATGGGATAAACAGGCAAACCAAAAGCATAATCAGGAAAACCACAAAACTGGATAAAAAATTGTGCTCCAACAGCAGGAAAAATACCAAAGTTGATAATACCAGCTACAAAGGCAACAATTCCTGTGAATATTCTAAACTTACGACTATATCTTTTTTCGAAGAATTGAGATAAAGTAAGGCATCTTGTTGAGCGGAATCGATAGATCACCCAGCCCGACATGGTAAGAAAAAGAATAATAATTCCTTGACTAAGCCCCCACCAAGACAAACTAAACCCTGCGACATAACCCATTTCAAGAAACATTACTGTTGAAATCGCTCCAAGACCCGCAATCCCACCAGAGATAGAAAGGAGGTATCTTCCAGCGGCTCTTCCTGCCGATAAAAAGTCAGTGACGCTTTTCATCAATCCTTTTGTTGTATTGACAGAAATAACCATTCCGGAAAAAACAACTAGGACTATTGCCCAATCAATAAGTGTAAGATTCATCTGATTTGCCGAAAGGTTTTAATTTTTATCTCTGCCAAACTTTTCCATCCTTTTGAATTATAACTATTTTATCCTTCCAATCGAGCTTTGCCTCCCATCCAGATGGAGTCAAAACAATCTCAGGAGGCCAAGGAACGCCAGAAATAGGTTTCTCTAATAAATTCAATTTTTTTAGTGAAGCAGTATATTTTTCATACTTTAAATAATAATTGCTTTGGCGCCAATAAACTCTTCTCAAAGCTAGTTTAATACGATCTATTTTACTACTTTGAAAAGCAACCTCTTTTGATCCTGGACTAAAATGTGTGAATTGTACGAGTCCCCATAAATCAGGCATGTGCATATAAATCAAACCCTGAGGCGACCATACCCAGTTAAACTCCGGAGTATCTGTCTTAACATACTTATTATCAACAATCTCTACATCCCATTGGACTCTGGAAAAGTTGACTTTCCACTGTTCTCCTTCTAGTGGCAATTTATTAGGAGCACACTCTTCCAAAGCCTTCCAAGGAATTGCGATCTCCACACTCCAACTCCTATCCTGATCCGAAGGGTTATTTAGTGTACCATCAACATGTACTTTTGTGATTAATCCTGGTATATCCCATGAATCAACAGCAACTTTTTTCCCATCGTGATAAGGCTTTAATAATAACAAATCCCATTCTGTTTCTAGTGCATTAACCTCTAGTTCATAGTAGTTATGAGTATCACCATCTGGATCCAAAAATATTTCAAAATCATTGTCTTTGAATATCACAGCATCTCTTGCCGTAAGCGTAGCCCAGACATGTGGCTCTTCCATAACAGCTCCAAAATAAAAATAATTTTCATCCCATGTCATTTTAACTTTAGTATCGTAAAAAGGCTTTGGCTTTAAACTACCTTCAATATCTACAAATGATTCTGTGAAATCAACTTTCGCCCAGATAGGGTCATTTAGCTTTCCATCAATGATTATTGGATCCGGTGTTTTATAGCAAACATAGGATTTTGGTTTATATTCTATTTTTGGCTCTGGAAATTCATTACCCCAAAACCCTTGGGGTACAGCGTATTGAAAAATAAAGATAAAATAGATTAAACAATTTTTAAGTTTCATTGCAGACTCCGCTTTAATTAAAGAAATATTCAACTTAGAGACTCCACACTCCTTACATTCTTTCTTGAAAAAGTTGAGACATTACTTCATACCCTTTTTCATTCGGATGCACTCCATCTTCTGTCAGACTTTCCATTAGCCCTTTTTGCCCATCCACCATCGAGGAATAATAGTCTAAATATTTATAATTATTTTTGAGGCAATACTCTTCAATCATTGAATTAACCTCATAAATATAGGAAGGAGGATCAATAATATTTTTCCAGCTGTACTTAAAAACCGGTAGAACAGAACATAAAACGATTTTAATTGAGTGAGCATTTCCTAGTTCAGCCATGGAGAAAATATTATCTGTAATCATTTTAACATTGGAAGGCCCTGTATTCTCGGCAATATCATTTGTTCCGGCTAAAATAACCACGGTTTTTGGTAATAAATCGATAACATCAGACCTGAACCGGATTAACATTTGTGGCGTAGTTTGACCACTAATACCTCTATTTACATAGTTCCTCTTTTTAAAAAAATCTGGATATAATGCGGACCAACCTTCCGTAATAGAATCACCCATAAAAATCACTCTATTGCCTTCATTTAAATCTAGGTTAAGGTCATAATTTTCTTTTTTATATCTATTTAAATTAGGCCAGTCTTGATTCTCAGACTCTGTCTCTATTTCTTCTTTTTGGTTCATTTTATTATTTTGCTCCATCGCGATAAGTAAAACTTCTTTTTAAATTTTTCTAATTATGTAAGATCGTGCAGGCTTGATACTTTAAAAGGCACATCCTTAAGATCTTTGATAACAGGCTTAAATATAATTTCTTTCATTACGCCAGGTTTCATATGAAAATAGTTTTCACTAAAGTGACCCTCAACATTTCCAGATTGAATGAATAGTCTATACATAAATGTATTTGCTTTTATGCTGAGAGAAAAATTATCTCCATTTTTTTTGTATGAAAATTCATAATCAGGCTTTGACAATGCTAATTCTTTTGGCTTCACAAAAAAGAATTCATTACTGGAAATGACTGTATCTTTTTTCAATATTTCACAACAAACAAATGATTCCGCAAAATTTAAGGATGAGAACAGTCCATCAGAAATCATATCATATGTAAAAATACAATCAGAGTTGGTTGGCTCCACCAGAACAACTTTTTTATCTTCCTTCAATACTTTTCCATTTAGTAGACAAATTTGGATATTCACCTCTGCTTCAAATGTTTTATCTTGATCATTTATTATAAAAAAATCGAGGTTATTTTGATTTTTTTTAATACAGATCAAAACGGGTGAATAAAAATCACGGGCCGCGTAATGAAGGGCTTTCCAGTCACCCCGATAATCGATGCTTGACCAAGAAATCCCAGGCCAACAATCATTAAATTGCCAATACAGAGTACCCATGCAGAATGGCATATTTCTTCTGTGACTCTCTACCGCAAATTTTATGGCATCGGCCTGCATTATTTGACTAAGCTCTACCACATTTGTGAACTGGCTTGGCATTAGATAATATTTTTCTATGTACATTAAGAGATTTTTTGTTCCCAAAGATGCTTTTTGATGAGCGTTCATCACTGCAGAGTCAATAGATTGATCCTCTTTTTTAGAAAAAGAATTAATCGTTTTTATGCTTGGAAAAGATTGCATTCCATATTCGGACATGAACCGGCCAATATTTTGTTCAAATCCTTCAAAATCTTCACCGCTATGCCAGACCCCCCAGTAATGATTGTCTCCCTTACCGTATATTTGATCTTCTTTGGGTAAATTTAAATCATGTCCAGGAGAACTTGGCCAGTATAGCCTTGATGGATCAATTTCATTACATACTTCAGATAGTAGGACATGAAATAATTTTTTATAATCATCCCAAATTGTTTTTGGTAGCTCCTCCTTCCAACCCCAGCTTAGCCAGCCAGAAGCGATTTCATTATTCCCGCACCACAATATAATACAAGCAAAACTTTTTAAACGGTTGACTTGGTATCGAGCTTCTTTCTCAACTGATTTTAAGAAGTCTTTGTCTGCTGGATACATAGAACATGCAAACATAAAATCCTGCCAAACAAGAATACCAAACTCATCGCATAACTCGTAGAAGCAGTCGGGCTCATAAATTCCCCCTCCCCAAACTCTGAGTGTATTCATATTTGCCTCGGTAGCCGAGAGTATTAATTTTTTGTAGTCTTGTCTCGTTAGTCTGGTTGTAAAAGAATCTGCTGGTATCCAATTAGCCCCTTTTGAAAAAATAGGAGTATCATTGACATAGATCTCAAACGACTCTCCTCGACTATCTTTACTTCGCTTAATAAATACATCCCGTATTCCAATACGCTTTGCTTTTGATTCACTGAAGTTTTCAGATTCCACATTAACATTAAAATCGTATAGTGGTTGATTCCCGTGTCCTGCAGGCCACCATAAATCAGGCTTTTGAATCACAACCTCCTGCTTGAAAGTGTTTAAACCTTTTACTATTTCAGTGGACATTGTTTGATCTACTCCAGATTTTGGCTCTGAAATATTAATTTTAATTACGTCTTTAATTTTTGAGTAAATATGTACTTCAACTTCTAGCTTAGCCTCAGAAAGATTACATTGTTTGTTAGAGACAATCAGGTTATTGATATACCATTCATCATATCCCATAAGGCAAACATCTTTCCAGATACCCGAGGACACTAAACTAGGGCCCCAATCCCATCCGTAGTGATAGGGTGCTTTTCTTGTATGAGGGCTTGTTTTTCCAGCTTGGTCGTTATCTGCTGGTAATGTATAATTTAAAGATTCCATCTTAGAGGAGACTTCATCGAGAGGAGACCTAAATTTCACGATAAGCTCATTTTGTCCAGCTTTTAAAAACTCTTTTACATCTGCCGTCCAGGGATGGAACATATTATTGGAACTTATTATTAAGTTTCCATTTATATAAATATTTGCAAAAGTATCTACACCTTCAAAACAGATTCTGATCGTTTTTTGATCATAAATTTCTTTTTTAGGAGTAAACTCTAATTTATAAGTCCAATTCTTTTTTCCAACCCACCCTAAACCTTCTTCGTTTTTACCAAAAAAAGGATCTGGTATTTCATCATTATCTATAAGGTCTTGATGAATGTAACCGGGTACTTTTGCACTATTCCAGCGGTTTTTCTCTTCTGAAAAAAAGTTCCAACCAATATTTAAAGACTGTTTTTGATTCAATATTTGTAATCTCTATTTTATTATTTTAAGTGTGAATTTTAGGGCTTTCTTATTTATTAAAAAATAGTTGTACTAACTCACCCAAATTCACTAAAATATAACCATCTTATTTAATAGATACTATTTCCAAGTATTGATTATTTAAGAATAAACAAAATAACAATAATAAAGGAGCATTAAATGCTGAAATCGTTATTAAAAAGTTCTATTTTAATAATTACCTTATCTTCTTTTACACTATTTGCTCAAGACACAACTGATGTCTCTTGGGGTGATGGTACACCTGGAACACTAGAGGCTGCAATAACTGGCCCTGGTGTTTATAGATTAGAAGCTGGTAAAGTATATTTAACCCTTGATCATATCCCGGTAGTTGAAGGAGCGATTCACATTGTAGGTGCTGCGCCTCAAGGTGATCAACACCCAGCAACAATCCAACCAATTGCAAATGCAGAAGGTGCGGTAGGTCATACAGATGGTCAATTTTTTAATGTAACAGGCGATAATGCCGAACTTGCATTAAAAGATCTTATCCTGAATGCATATGCTGCTGGTGAACAAGGTTCAGTTGGTATTGCAGCTGCAAGAGGAGCCATGAATAAAATCATCGTTGACAACTGTATAGTTTCTCATGTCAACTTTTTAGCTTTTCACACAATGGGAACATCAACAGACTTTCATGTTACAAATTCTGTAATTAAAGCCTTTACAAATGGTCCAGGTGGAATGTTTTATGGTGGAGCAGTTTGGGGCGGTGGTTTCTGGATGGGAACTATTGACACATTAGTATTCCGGAACAATACAGTTGATGGTGTTTTAGGTGAAGGAATGGTTATCTATGAGCATGTAGATCATGGTGTTGTAGACCACAATACATTTTCTAATATTGCTATGGACATTATATGGTATCGAGGACAAAACAATCTTCAAGTCACAAACAACCTCCTTTATAATACAAAATCATATGGTCAATCTACATATGACGTTACAGGATGGGGTGTCTGGTGGAATGGTGGTGTAGGTCAAATGGCACTAAGGAGCGCACACGTCAATGGCGAAACAAGCGGCACATACACAAATGCTGCTGACGGTCAAGTTGTTGACCTAGACAATAGAAATATCAATTGGTCTAATAATGCAGCTGTTTGGAGTCCCGCTTTAACAACTTTTATGGATAATATGGCTGCAACTCCATGGGCTTGGGATGTAACAACAGTCACTCCTGATACAGCAACTGATGGAAGTATTACTTTTGATACAACGGTGGTCGTTCAAGGAGATACCATGCACACAGCTGCCGCTCAGTTAGTATGGGCTGATGACTCTACACTTGCAACAGTTGCAATGGGTGTTGGCGTCACAAGCACAATGAATGCAGTTTTGCCTAGTGCAGATTTAGGAATGAACTTAGACGAAAACTACATTGAGCATCAGTTAGCTAGAACTCTAGACTTTAGGGATGATCAAACTACTCAAGGTGTTGGAGCAGATAACAATTGGTCATATGAAAATGATGGTAATATGAATGTAGTACAGTGGCCAATGCACTATGATGGTAGTTACAGTCCAAACTCAGTGGCTGCGACTCACTCTACAACTGGTGGACCAATTGGGTCAAACAGGTGGATGGATTTTGAATTAGGTGCATTAGCTACGGATAATTCAGTAGTGTTGCCTAAAGCATTTGCTCTTAAGCAGAACTACCCGAACCCGTTCAACCCTTCAACAGAAATTGCGTTCAGCTTAGAACAAGCATCTACTATTAACTTGACAATTTTTAATGTCTTAGGACAAAAAGTTAAGGTTTTAGCAGACGGTTCAAAGCAAGCAGGAACTCATTCTTTAAGTTGGAATGGTACTGATGAAATGGGCGCTTTAGTTTCTACAGGTCTTTATTTTTATACGTTGACTGATGGTAACAATTCAGTTACGATGAAAATGGCACTAATGAAGTAATTCAAATAGTTTACATTTGAAAATATTAAAGGAGCAGTTAAGTTTTAACTGCTCCTTTTTTTGTAACTATTTTTTATACAAAAACTTTGATCTAAACGTAAAATGAAAACAAAAAAAACGTTAAGCGTTATTATTTTATTAATAGTGGTTTCATGTTCTTCAAAAAAGCCAGAACAAGGGAATCCAAAAATCCAACTATCTCCTCAGTCTTTATCATTAGAGGTCTACCAGCCCAAAACAGTTTGCGACTGTACTGATGATGGTGTAAAGGCTCTGAAGAATATTCTAGCTATTCGGCAAAGATATGAATCTATTGAAGAGTATAATCTAGATTTAATTGCATTAAAAAATGTTTCCTTATTAAATGATAATTGGAAACTTATTCGCGAAAAGTGTTTAAGAAAATTTGCAACTAAGCTATTAACGCCAACAGAGTGTAATGACCCATATAGAATTAGAGAAGTAAAAGAAAAATTGGATGCTCTAAAAATTCGTACATCATAAAAAAAGAAAAAAAAATGAAAAAATTAAAATCAATTATTATTTTATTAATATCTATTTATTATTCATTGTTATTCGCAAATAATTATAATTTTTCAGGATATGTCAGAGATAAAGCGAATGGAGAGCCATTAATCGGAGCAAATATTTTTATTGAAGGGACATCGATTGGGGCAGCAACAGATAAAAATGGATATTATGAAATAAAAAGAATTAAGGAAGGCGAATACACATTCAAAGCTGCATATATTGGATATAAAACATTTTCCGAATTAGTAAATGTTTTCGGAGATGATAATGAACTAAGTCTAGATTTTAATTTAAACTATACAACAATCGAGGGAAATGAAGTCATTGTTACTGCTCAAGCAAAAGGCCAAATGAGCGCTATAAATAAGCAACTAAATTCAAAATCGTTAGTTAACATCATTTCTTCAGAGAGAATACAAGATTTGCCAGATGCAAATGCTGCTGAAACAGTAGCAAGAGTCCCTGGTGTTTCAATTAGACGGGAAGGTGGTGAAGGAAACAAAGTCATTGTTCGCGGTTTATCACCCAAATATAATAATATCACGGTAAACGGGGTTAAGCTAGCATCAACAGATAATGATGACCGTAGCACTGACCTCAGCATGATATCTCAGTACATGTTAGAAGGTATTGAAGTCACAAAAGCAGGGACTCCAGATCAAGATGCTGATGTCTTAGGTGGAACTGTTAATTTCCAACTAAGAAAAGCCAAACCAGGTTTCCATGGAAACATAATTGCGCAGGGAATGTACAATGGATTGACAAATACTTATGGTGACGATAAAGTTGTTTTTGATTTAAGCCAACGGTTTTGGAATAATAGGATTGGTGTTCTTGCTCAAATAGATTTAGAGAATAGAAATAGAAGTTCTCATGAGATTGGAGTCGGATATGATCCTAAAAGCAGAATTGATGACCTAGATGAAGCTAAACCTATAGTGCTTAGAAATTTGAATTTAGATGACTGGATTAGACTCAACGATAGAGAAAATCAACTGCAAGTCATTGATATTAATATTCCAAATGGTAATATCAGCTATAGTAATCTAAATAGTAACATTGCTAAAAATATTGACCATTATAACATGGGGTATGCTCTTTCTAGTGGTTTCAGGTATATGACTTCAAGTCAAGGCTTGAACAGTATTAATGTATTGACTGAATCATGGAAATACAACCAAACTTTTTTTGAAAATATCCACTTAGATGCTTTTTCATCCTATTCAGAATCAGATAATAACGATTCGTATTATAATTTTAATTTCAGCGAACAAAATGCTTACACAGTTGACAACCCGTACGAACTAAGTATTGACACAGTTCAACAATTTGCAAAAAATAATAATAGTAACATGGATTTTTCTCAATATCATTACTATCAAAAACAAAGTATTGAGAAAGAGAAGTCTTTTGGATTTAACCTAAAATATGATTTTCGCCTATCAAACTATATTTCAGGAAATTTTAAATTAGGAAAAAAAATTAGATCAAAAAGAAGAACCTTCGATCAACATCATGAATATGGGAATGTAGGTAGAGCAGCAGGTGCTGGTAGCCAAAAAGATTCTTTAATTGCACATTACGGAATAGAGATTGTAAATAGCGGAAGGATTCCTCTAACCGCTCTAATTAATGAAGATTATGAAAGTGATGAATTTTTTAATGGAAAGTATAGTTTTGGCGCTGTTGCAAACTTGGACAAAATGATGAGTATTTATGATTTCTTTTCTGAAAACTTCAACAAGTATAACTCGAATACAACTATTGATGAATATGTAATGCATCATGTTCATCAAACTGATTCTCAAATCTATGATTACAACGGTGAAGAGGATTACAATGCCAGTTATTTCATGGCTGAATTTGATTTTGGCTCTTCTGTAAATATAGTCGCAGGTGGAAGAAAAGAAACAAATGAAACTACCTATTTTTCAAATAGCTCTCTAGACCATGCTCTGCCTCATTGGATTTATGTTGGTGAAAAAGAATCTCATAAAAGGGAAAACTCATTTTACCTTCCCGCATTCTTTTTAAACTATAAACCATCTCCATGGTTAAGTATTCGATATGCCCAGACAAACACCATTACTAGACCAGACTATACAAGTATTATTCCTTTAACAAGAGCAAATGGGCAAGCAAAAACACTCGATTGGCGGAACAAATTTCTTGAGCCAGGATTGTCAAAGAATTTAGATATTTCTATTTCTGCCCATGAAGATAAACTAGGGCTTTTTACCGTTGGTTATTTTGAAAAGAATATTAGAGACCTTATTTACTCCAGTGGATCAAGAATTGTTTTTCCATCTGATACATTAGAATTCTCTTTATCTAGCTCATATCAAAATTATAAAATATTAAATTATAGTCTTAACAACCCGAATGATGTTTCTTTGAAAGGTTGGGAATTGGATTATCAAACTCGCTTTTGGTATTTACCTGGAAAATTAAGTGGTTTAGTTTTTAATGCAAATTATACTGTTACTGAATCAAAGGTTCAATATCCACAAACATTTATTGAAGAAAGTATAACTTTTTTCCCAACTTTCAGTGTTAACACAACCAATATAGATACAACCTATTCAGATAGACTAATGGATCAACCTAATGAAATCATAAACCTATCTATTGGTTATGATTATAAAGGGTTTTCTGGGCGATTATCTATGCTCCATAATGATGATGTCTTTATGAGTACTAGTTTCTGGCCAGAATTAAGACAAAGAACAGATGCTTATAGACGATGGGATTTATCCATGAAACAAAAACTCCCTGTTGATGGCTTGTCTCTTTTCTTTAATGCAAGTAACCTAACTGAGACAAATGATGTTAATAGGTATAGAGGTGAAACAAGTGACGGGGATAACCTCAGTACAGAACAGTACTATGGTAGGACTTTAGATTTTGGTTTTAGATACGCATTCTAAGACCTTATCCACTTTGAAATGGTCACTCATTTTATTTTGTTTTATTTTATTATCATGCTCTAACACATATCGCTTATCAAAGGTATATCCGGATTCAGATTTAAAAATAAAAAACCAAGGCGATTGGGCTAGAAATAGATATTTTGAAAGGATTCAGGATTTCAAAACAGATCCAATTGGATATAATAAAATTGTATTCCTTGGCAACAGTATAACAAAAGGTGGAGGAGATTGGAATAAGAGGCTTGGCACTTCTAATATCGTCAATAGAGGAATATCGGGTGATATAACCGAAGGTGTACTAGAGAGACTCGAGGAAATAGGATACTATAAACCCATTGCCGTTTTCCTTCTGATTGGGTTCAACAACTTTTTCACTGATTACAATAGTGACTCTGGAATTACCCCTGAATACATTTACAAAAACATTATCAGAATTAAAAAAAAGATCGAAGAATTATCCCCAGACACAGA
>JAOLAV010000012.1 GCA_028338895.1 Fidelibacterota bacterium | reverse complement strand
ATTAGAAGAAATACTTCCAGAGATAGAGCTAGATATTCAAAGATTAGAGCAAATAAGTAGACGGTTTAGTAATATGGGCTCTAAATCTGATTTTGAAGAGTTTGATCTATCTATGAGACTAGAACGTATTTTGGAGTATTTAAATAAACGTTTACCATCCCTTGGTAAGAAAGTAGATTTATCAAATGATATTGAGCCAGGAATTAAAATTAAAGGTAATGGATCTTTACTAGCATGGTCAATTGAAAATATTATTCGCAATGGAATTGACGCAATTGATAGAAATAATGGCAAGATAACTGTGAGATTAAAAAAAGAAAATAATAATATTAAAATTCAAATCCACGATAATGGTATAGGTATACCTAAAAAACATTGGAAAAATATTTTCAGACCAGGTTTTAGTACAAAAAAAACTGGGTGGGGTTTAGGCTTATCTCTTTGCTCCCGAATAGTTGAGGACATTCATAATGGTCATTTAAGCGTAGTTAGTTCTTCCGTTGAGGAAGGAACTATTATTGAAATCAGTCTTTAATCATTTAAACAAAAACTGTAATTTTGTACATAAATAAGTAAAGGAAAACTGTGGAAATTTTATACGCACAAGAAGTACAAGGCGGTGGTTTTGCTGCTTTTATCCCATTTGTCGTGATAATGTTTATCATTTATTTTTTAATGATAAGACCCCAAACAAAAAGACAAAAAGAAAAAGAGACTATGCGCACCGAATTAAAAAAAGGTGATAGAGTTATAACAATGGGTGGGATTTACGGTACGATTCAGGGTTTTAAAGAAAAAAACCGATTGATAGTCTTAAAGATTGATAACAATGTAAATATAGTCCTTAATAGAACCGCCATTGTGGGTCTCGCTAGCTCTACTAAAGATCAAGAGTTAGAGCAGGATTAATGTCGGTTCTTGATATTATCCATTATGGTAACCCTGTACTTAGAAAAGTTTGTAAACCCGTTAATAAATTTGATAATATAAATAACATTATTAATGATATGTTTGAATCTATGTATGAAGCTGATGGAATAGGCCTTGCTGCAAATCAGGTCGGAATTGATATGCACATTTTCATTATTGATATTTCTCATACGGATGAAACAGATGACACTCATATTTTCATTAACAGTAAAATAATTGCATTCGAAAATGAAAAAGAAATTTTTCAAGAAGGCTGTTTATCATTACCAGGCATTGCTTTAGATATTTTACGGCCAAAAAAAATAATTTTAAAATATCAAACACCTGATAAAATATGGCATGAAAATAAATTTGAAGGACTTTTAGGCCGTGCAATTCAGCACGAGATAGATCACCTGAATGGTGTATTTATTGTTGACAGAGTGACTGAATTAGAGCGTATAAAATATAAAGCTGAACTAAAGTCTTTAGAAAAAGAGTCAAAAGATAAGATGGGAAAAGTCACTGAAAAAAAAGGATTTCTCCTTTAAGAATTTTAAAATAATGTTTTTAAGCTTTTAAAAATGCGTATTATCTTTATGGGGAATCCACAATTCTCTATTCCAATTCTTGAAAAACTAATTAGTTCCGATATTGAAGTTGTAGCTGTTGTTTCAAATCCTCCAAAACGGATAGGTAGAGGAAAAAAAATGATGCCAACACCTGTTGGGAAATACGCCCAAGAGAATAATTTAGTCTTAATTCAACCACTCTCATTAAAATCTGAAGTATTTCAAGATAAATTAAAAAAAATGTCCCCTGATTTATTGGTCGTTGTTGCATATAAAATCCTACCTAATGCAATAATTAGTATTCCTAAATATGGTGCTATAAATTTACATACTTCACTGTTACCAAAATATCGAGGTGCTGCACCTTTGCAATGGGCACTTATGAATGGAGATAAATTTACAGGTATAACAATATTCAGAATCACCACTTCAGTTGATACTGGAGATATTTTGATGAATAAGAAATTTCCGATTTACCAAAATGATAATATGTTTACATTAGGAATGAGATTATGTGAAAATGGTGCTATTTTAATTTTAGAAGTTATTCGTAAGATTAAGAATCAAGATATTATTGGTAAGCCTCAGAATAATTTTTTGGTAACCTCTGCACCTAAGATAACAAAAGAAATGACTATTATAGATTGGTCTTGGCCTTCAATAAAAATTTATAATTGGATAAGAGGCCTCACTCCATTTCCTGGTATGTTTACTAAACATAATAAACAAAGGTTAAGAATTTATAAGGCAAGTTTAGTCATGGGGAATACGAAAAAAAATGGTGAGGTCGCTGTAGTAGATTCAAATCAGTTAATTATTTCAACTGGAAACGGACTATTATCTCTTCTTGAAGTTCAATTAGAAGGCAAAAAAAAAATGAGTATCAAAGATTTTTTAAATGGAGTTTCAATAATTAAGGGATCAATATTAGGGTAATGGAAGAAGATGCAAGAACTCTTTCACTCGTTATTCTTAATCAATTTGAGAGTTCTCAAAATCAACTTGGGAAAATTCAAAATGATTTTTTTTCAAAAAAAAAATATTTAATAAAAACAAAAGCTCGAGCAAAAATATTAACGAATGAAATTATAAGATTAAAAGGGCGGATTGATTATTTAATAGAACAAATCTCAGGTAAAAAAAATAGAAATTTTAATAAAAACTTGTTGTCAATTTTGCGAATAGGGTTTTATGAAATATTATATGACCATAATATTCCTGACTATGCTGCTGTAAGTAGTGCGGTAGACCTAACTAAAAGTAAACTGAACAGAAAAGCATCTGGATTAACCAATGCTGTGCTTAGAAAACTTATTCGAAAAAAAGAATCAAGTCAAGAATGGGAAGAAAATTATAAAAAAGATCCTAGATGGAATTCATTCCCTCTATGGATACAGTCACGTTGGTTGAAGCAATCTTCTTCAGAAAAATATTTAAAATTAATCACAGCATTTAATAAAGCTCCAAAAACATTTGTACGTAATGATAGTGGTAAAACAAATACTCAATTAAAAGAAATTTTAGATCTAGATGAAATAGAATCAGAAATATTTAACCCTTTTTTTTTGAAAATTAAAAAAGGGACAAGAAAAATTTTAAATCACGATTTATTTCAGTCAGGGAAAATTTCAATACAAGATCCATCATCGTATGGTATTGTTCAATGTCTAGGGCTCAAAAAAAACGATACAGTTTTAGATGTTTGTGCTGCACCAGGGACTAAATCCTTAGCTATGTCATTTTTAGTTGGTGAAAGCGGCAAAGTTTTTTCATCGGATAGTGATACCTCGAGGGTTGAATTAGGGGTAAAAGATTTAAAAAGAAATAAATTAAATAATATATTTTGGTTAACAAAAGATGCTACAAAAGATAGATATCCATTAGTAGATAATATTTTAATCGACGCCCCTTGTTCAGGTACTGGTGTTATGAGGAGAAAAGCCGATATAAAATGGAGAAGAAAAGAATTAGATATTGATTTTTTTTCTAAACTACAATTTAAAATTATTTCTCATATGTCTCAATTTTTAAAACCTGGAGGTATTTTAGTTTATGGAACTTGTTCTATTGAATATTTAGAGAATTGGTACGTTGTTGAACAGTTCCTTAAGTTAAATAACAACTTTAGTCTAATATCTTTACCTGCGAATATTAATACTACTTGGATTGATAAAAGAGGATGTCTTGACACTATAACAGATATTCATGAAGTTGATGGAATGTTTGCAGCAAGGATTAAGAAAAATGATTAAAAAGTACCTATTATATTCATTAGTTTTCATAACCACCTCTTTTTTAGTCATATTATTATTTGATTCTATAATTATGCCTTTCTATGTCCGAATGGATGATGGACGTTATATGGTCAATGTGACTGATAAAAATATTGAGTATGGAAGAAAAATTTTAGAATCTGAAGGCTATAAAACTTTGATAGGAGATACACTCTTTACAGCGAAATTTGAACAGGGTACAATTGTAGATCAATACCCAACTCCAAATACACGAGTAAAAAAAGGTCGAACAGTAAGACTGAAAATTTCACACCCCGAAAAAATGGTCTCCGTACCAGATCTAATCGGTCGCTCCATAAGAAGTGCTGACCTTATTATAAATCAACTGGGACTAGAAATTGATACAGTATACCAAGAATACAATTCAGATGTTCCCTCAGGGAATGTTACCTGGCAGTATCCTAAAAGTGGAGATATGTTAAATAAAGGAATGGGACTACACCTAACAATTAGTTTAGGCGTCCCACCAAATTTTTTCCAAGTACCTAATTTATTTGGTTTAAGTAAGAAAAAAGCAATCATAGATATTAAAAGAGCTGGATTTACTTTAGGGAAAATATTTTATAGACAAAATGAAGATTTAATACCATATACAGTATTAGATCAATCCATAACGGCTGAAACTATTCTAGAAACTTCTTCAAAGATAGATCTGACTGTAAGTGTTCTAGATATGCAGGATATTTTTAATCAAATAATAGATAAGTGAATAGAATACCATCAAATGAAATAAACCGTAAGATTATTCATTTTTCTTCTATCTTAATTCCAGCTAGTTATTTGTGGTTTATAAAAGATCAATATGTAATGATTCTTTTACTTAGTGGGTTAACTATTTTAGCACTAATTCTTGAACTTCTACGAAATAAATTAAATTTTGTAAACAGTCTCTTTAACAATATTTTTTTTAAAATGCTTCGAAAAAATGAGCAGCTTGGTAAGCTCACTGGAGCGACATGGATGCTAATAAGCAGCCTTATAATAACCGTTTTTTTTCCAATCTATATCGTTGTCCCAGCATTAATTTATCTTTCCGTAGGAGATAGTTTTGCTGCAATAATTGGGAAAGCATACCCATATGGTAAACTCGGGAAAAAATCAATTACTGGCACAATATCGGGTTTTATATTCTCTTCAATATTCGCATTATTAGTTAATGTAACTTTACCCGCTCATATTATTATACTTGGTTCTCTCATAGCTATGATTGTTGAAGCTAGTCCAATAAAATTAAATGATAACCTAACAATACCTATTATCTCAGCACTTTCTATGAAATTAAGTTTATCTCTTTTATGACATTTTTAAGTCCAACAAATCTATGGCTGTTAACATTTTTAACTATCCCAATAGCTATACACTTTCTAAATCGTTCTAAAAATCAAGAGGTTAAATTCAGCTCAATAAAATTAATTCTAGGACTTAAAACAACGGCATTGCGTAGAGTAGAATTACAAAAGCTGATCCTTTTAATTCTCAGGATTTTAGGAATTATTTGTTTAGTATTAGTGTTTTCACAACCAGTTACAAAAGGTTTTTTACCAGGTTGGATAGCGGCAGAACAAGAAGCTCGCTTATTTATTATTATTGATAATTCTGCAAGTATGTCAGCCAAAGAGAATGGTAAAACTTTTTTAGAACAATCAAAAAATGAAGCGGTTGCTTTATTACCTCATTTTAAAAAGGATGCATTAATTTCTATTGTCCAAACCTGTCCACCCAGAACAATTTTTAAAGGCTATTCAAATGATCCTAGCTTAAAAAAAAACTGTTAAGTCAATATCTCAAACATCTTCTTACGATGATATTTGGAATAACATCATTATCTTTTTAAACAATAAATTAATATTTGAACCTATTAAAGAGTGCGTTGTTTTTAGTGATTTAATGCACAGTCCGGATTCTTTATTTAAAGAATCGATTGATAATTATAATGACTGGAAATTTTATTTTATTCAACCACCTGAATTAAAAAATAATGTAACAATTAAAAATGTAATTTTTGAAAATAGAATAAATACTTTAAACCAATTAACCAAAGTGAATGCTCGCATTCAGAATAATGGAGTTTCACCAGAAGAAAATTTTCCAGTTGAATTATTATTTAATGATCAAAGAGTCGGTCAGGTTATTTCAGAATTTTCTTCAGGCAAAGAAAAAGATTTTCTATTTCAAGCTTATCCGACCAAAGAAGGAGTTATGCAAAGCAGGGTAACCATACCATCGGATAGCTATTCATTCGATAATATATGGCATCACACAACACCTGTAATGAGTCAAATTAATTGTGGAATAATTGGCGCAAATAAAGAAGATATTCGGATATTGGAAATGATTCTAAAATCGATAGATCCATATGATGAGTTTCTTAAAATTGAATCAAGGATTCAACCTAACTTAAATCGTCTTTTTTTAGATGATCTAGATATGATTTTTATTCATAACTCATCAGGTATGTCTAAAGAAAGTGTAGCTGATTTAGAAAAATTCCTAAAAAATGGTGGAGGGCTTATTTGGTTTGATGGAAACGAAAAATCAAACTCGCAACATGAAGATTTATATAAAATGATAGATTTTCCTAACCCACTTTCAAAAATGAGTGCTGGGCAAGGATTCTTTTCCACAAAGATTATTAATAAAGAATCTGATTTAATTAAAAATATACAGGTTAGAAATATTAATGCTGAACTTCCCCAAGTCTTTAATTACATTAAAACAAAAACAAACGATCAGCATGTAATTCATTGGGAATTAAATAATGGTGACCCACTATTACTTGAATTCTCAAAAGGAAGAGGAGATATTTTTTATTTTACAACGATTTTAGATTTGAAATGGAATGACTTACCTATAAGAGGAATAATAATACCGCTTATTTACAAGCTTTTAATTTTAACAGGCACTGATGAAATAAATACTGCTTCAGTACTAATTGATAATCCTAAATGGATCCCTTTGCGTGAGAGTAAATTAGGAAATAAATTGGAAGTGATTTCTCCATCGGGGCAAAAACAAATCATAGTTCCAGACTATGATCTTGAAGGTGTCTCAATTACAAATACAAATGAGCTTGGGATATATAAAGTTTTTTCAAACGGTGAGCACCTAACATCTTTTCCAACTCGTCTCCATCCCGCTGAGTATCTAAGTCAAAAGATATCTCAACCAGATTTAGATGGAATTATTTCAGAAAATCAATCAAAATGGTTAGATATGAATAGAGACCTTACACAGCTATTTGCGGAAGTACGTCATGGTAAAACGCTATGGAAATTTTTCTTATGTTTTGCGATTTTTTTCTTCTTATTGGAAACTCTTATTGGTATTCCCCAAACAAAAAATCTTAAATAATTGATATAATATGTTAGAAAATGAAGCTATCTCACTTGAAAAAGAAAAGGTTCTTATTATAGGTACAATTAGACCTGGGATGAATGAGAGAACAGTTAATGAATACCTTGATGAATTAGAATTACTAGTGGATACTGCTGGTGCTAATGTTTCGGGGCGAATAATACAGAAAATTTCTAAGATTAATGCCTCAACCTTTATTGGTAAAGGAAAAGCTAATCAATTAATTAATCAAGCAACTGATCTTGGAGTTAAAATACTCGTTTTTGATGATGAGCTGACACCAGCACAAATTAAAAACTATCATAAGATTTCAGATAATCTAAAAGTTTTAGACCGAAGTGGATTAATCTTAGATATTTTTAAAAGGCATGCAAGATCAAAAGAATCTACAACGCAAGTAGAACTAGCTTATTTAGAATATCTATTACCTCGTCTAACAAGGCAGTGGACTCATTTAGAGCGTCAAATGGGAGGTATTGGAACAAGAGCTGGAATGGGTGAAACTCAGATTGAAGTAGATCGTAGACTAATTCGAACAAAAATCACAAAGTTGAAGAAAGACCTAGTAAGAATTGAAAAAGAGAGAGAAATCAAAAGTATGCGTAGAAAATCTGAATTTAGAGTTTCTTTAGTTGGGTATACAAATGCGGGTAAGTCAACTCTTTTTAAAGCATTAACGGGTTCAGAGGTCTTTATTAAAAATCAATTATTTGCTACTTTAGATACAACGGTTAGGCATTTATCCTTTGATTCCTCTCATTCTGTTCTTCTTAGTGATACTGTAGGTTTTATTAGAAAGCTTCCACATAACCTAGTAGCATCTTTTAAAAGCACTTTAAAAGAAGTTGTTGAATCTGATTTGATTTTGATGGTGTTAGATATATCATCTGAGCAAATAAAAGACCATTCAGTTGTAATTCAAGATGTCTTAAAAAGTATTGGTGCTGATAAAATTCCAATCATAAATGTCTTGAATAAAGTTGATCTGATATCTGAAAATGCAATGATAGAAAAGATAAAAAAAGAATTTAGTGATTCGATTATAATATCCGCTCAAAGACACTTAAGACTATCTCAACTTAAAGGTCAAATAATAAAAAGAATGGAAGAGAACTATCAAACATTAGATGTTGAATTATCTTATTCACAAGGTAAAATGATAGCTAAAATTAAAAATACTTTAGAAGTACTTGAAGAAACGTATGAGGAAAATATTGTCAAAATGAAAATCAGAGGGAATAGGTCAATAATAAAAGAGTTCTCGAGCAAGTTAAATTCTTTTGAATAACGGGTAAATTGTTTTTTTGGGATCATTCTTTGTTTATTGAATGAAGGGAACCTCTCAAATACAGCAAACTTCCTTGATCCTAATTTTTGGAAAGGCCTGTTTTTTGCATCTGAAGTACAGCTCCCAATTATTGATTATAGATCCAAAAAAATGCAGAACCTACCCGTTAATTTTTTTTATTTAATATAGAACTATTAAAAATATACAGAAAAATATAGAGGAGCTACTTCTTTATAATTTAAGTTGATCTTCTGAATTCGCAATTACTACTGCAACGGAAGCATCCCCTGTCACATTGATAGTAGTTCGAATCATATCTAAAATCCTATCAACACCTAGAATTAATGCAATCCCAGCACTAGGGACATTAATTGACTCAAGAATAATGACTAACATTATTATTCCAGCACCAGGAACAGCAGCAGTTCCAATTGATGCTAAGACTGTTGTCATAATTATCGTTAACTGTTGATTTAAGCCTAGAGACATGTTCATGGTTTGTGCAATGAAAACGGCAGCGACAGCTTGGTAAAGTGCAGTCCCATCCATATTTATAGTTGCACCTAAAGGTAAAACAAAGGAAGAAACTTCCTCTGAGACTCCTAGTTCTTCTTCACACCTTTCCATAGTAACTGGGAGTGTTGCACCACTTGAACTAGTAGAGAATGCAAGTAGTTGAGCGGGAGCAATACCTTTATAGAATTTTTTTAATGGCATTTTTGTAAAAACTTTAATTAAACCATTGTATGTAATTGCGGCATGAGCAACTAATCCTATTATCACCGCAAACATATAATATGCTAACGCATTTAAGAGTTCTAATATTTGAGCCGGGTTATCACCAGCTATTTTATTTATTGTTTGCGCAATTAATGCAAAAACACCCAAAGGGGCCATTATCATTATTAAATCAACGAGCTTGATAACAACATCCGATAAACTCTCAAAAAAGTCTTTAATAGGCTTACCCTTCTTTTTTGGAATTTGAATTAATCCAACTCCAATGAAAATGGCAATAAATACAATTTGGAGCATATTTCTGTTATTGGATGCTGCAAAAAAGAAATTTCCAGGTACCATATCAATAATTGGTTGCAATGGACCTCTATCTTTGACTTCTTGTACATTATCCGATTTTTTACTTGCGGCTTCATTATAAATTTTTTGAAGATTCTCTTTCATCTCGGTCGGAATCTTATCACCTGGTTTAAGCGTATTAACAGAAATAAGACCTATAGTAACAGCTATAGCTGTAGTGAAAATATAGATACCAATAGTTCGACCACCAATTCGACTCAATTTATTTAAGTCTGATAGTGATGCGACTCCAGTCACCAAGGATGAGAGGACCAATGGAACAGCAATAAGCTTTAGTAAATTGATAAAAATTGTTCCAAATGGTGCTATCCAATTATCCGTAAAATTACCCCATCCAAGTTTAGTTGCTAAGATTCCATAGAATAAACCTAAGATGAGGCCAATAATTATTTGCCAATGTAGCGCTAACTTTTTCATATTCATTTATCTCCCAATGTTTTTATAATAAAAAGCCCTCATTTTTTATTGCTCTAGAAATTTTAGAATTGTGTTTAAGTTTGTAGTCGGACGCTTACAAGTGAAATTTTCACATAGATAATAAGTTGGTTTATTATCTATCATGACATGATTTTTGGTCCATGGAGCAATCTCCCCAAGTTTATTAGGTTTTGATATATCCTTTAGTATAATTATTTTATTTGGGTAGTACCGAGTGTTAATTTTTTTCAAAATATCCTTCATATTTGATTTTTTACTATCTGCTACTATAACAAGTTCAATGGGATCTTTGAAATCAAATAAAAAACCTGTTATCATATGTGCAAATCCAGTAGGTGATTTTTTTGCTTGCTCTGTAAATGCTCTGAGTGTTCTATTCGCATGATTTTTCCATTTCAAGTCACCGGTCAATTTTCCAAGTCTAAAAAGATTGTTAACGGCAACTGAGTTACCCGATGGTATGGCACCATCATAGCTATCCTTTGCGCGAATAATTAACTTTTCAGCATTTTTACCACCAATAAAAAAACCACCGTTTTTATCTGAAAAATCTTCAATCATAATATTACTTAATTCTAAAGATTGTGTTAGATATTTTAAGTTCAGTGTCGCTTCATAAAGATTTAATAAACCCCAAACCATAAAAGAATAATCATCTATGTGCGAGGCTAGTCCTGATTCACCCATCCTATATCTTTTCATTAGGCGATTATTATTATCTATCAAGTTTTTTTCTACAAAGCCGGCAGCCTTTTCAGCAATTTCTAAGTATTTTGGTTCATCTAATATTTGTCCTCCAAGTGAGAATGCTGCAATCATTAGTCCATTCCAATCCGTTAATATTTTATCATCCTTAAGAGGGTGAACTCGTTTTTCACGGGATTTGAAAAGCTTCTTTTGAGAACTAGCTAAAGTTTTCTTTAGTTCATTTTCTTTAACATCAAACTTTTTAGCAAGATCCTTTATTGGCCTTGATAAATAAGGGATGTTTTTACCATTGGATTGACCTGTGGATTCATCAAAGAAGTTTCCATTTTTTTGAAAACCAAAAACTTTTGCTACTAATGATCCATCATTTTCACCTAGTATACCAATAAGCTCTTCTTCTGTCCAAATATAAAAAGTCCCTTCTTCGCCTTCACTATCCGCATCCTCAGCAGAATAAAATCCACCTTCAGGGTGAGTCATATCTCTGACTACATATTCAAATATTTCTTTAGCAACAGTGGCATATTCATCTTTTTTTGTTTTTTGATATGCTTCGAGGTAGGCTATTGCAAGCATTGCTTGGTCATAAAGCATTTTTTCAAAATGCGGCAAGAACCATTGCTTGTCGGTAGAATAACGATGAAATCCAAGACCAATGTGATCAAAAACACCTCCTTGGCGCATATATCGTAAAGTAGTCTCAACCATTTTTAAAGAGGTTGGGTCTTCGTAATAATGACTAAATCGGAGCAAAAATATTAGGTTGTGAGGTGATGGGAATTTTGGAGCTTTTCCAAAACCTCCATAATCAGGATCAAACCGACTAGCATAGCTACTAAAGGAATCTTTTATAATTACCTCATCCCAGTCATCTCCTTGTGTACTTGTATTTATCTGAATCAAATAATTTTTAACTTTTTCAATAGATTGTTGAATTTCATTTTGTTTTGTATTCCAAGCGTTAGATAAACTTGGAATTAATTGAAGCATCCCAGGCCTTTTTCCTTGACCTTCTTTTGGGAAATAAGTTCCGGAAAAAAAAGGCTCTTTATCGGGAGTCATTATAATGGTTAGAGGCCATCCGCCTCGACCTGTCATTGCTTGGCATACAGACATATATAGGTGGTCTATTTCAGGCATCTCTTCTCGGTCAACCTTTATATTAATAAAATGTTCATTCATCTGTTCTGCAACTAATGAGTCCTCGAAAGATTCATGCTCCATAACATGACACCAATGGCATGTTGAGTAACCAATAGAAAGAAAAATAGGTTTATTTTCAGTTTTTGCTTTTAAAAATGCTTCTTTACTCCAGGGGTACCAATCTACTGGATTTGATGCATGTTGGAGTAAGTAAGGGCTTTGAGATTCCGCTAGTTTGTTTTGATGTTTATTTTTCTTTGCCATAGTTTTTCCGTTACAATTATATAGAGTATTAATTGTGATAATAATTAGAATTAATTTTTTCATAGATTATGATTAGAACTATGGAAACTTAGACTCATTTAAATTAAAATAAATATAAAAAAGGACTATTTGTGTCGAAAATCTTAGTAAAAATAATTTTTATGATTTTATTCTCATTAGCAATGATTGGTGGTCAAAAAAAAATAATTTGTGATTATTGTGCAAAAAAAATAACTGCTAAATATTTTCTTACAGGTAAGAATTCGTATCATAACATTTGTTATGAAAAATCAGTTCAAATCAAGTGTGGACATTGTCATAAAAAAATTTTAAAAGATTACGTAACCTACGAAAATATAAATTATCATAATATTTGCTACGAAAAATTCATTCAATTAAAGTGTGATTTTTGCTTTTTAGTTATCGAAAACTCTTATTCATTTGAAAAAGATAAAAAATATCATAAAAAATGTTTTGTAAATAATATTTTGGATAAATGTGATATTTGTTTGAAACCTCTTGAAGGAAAATTTATTGTTGATTATTGGGATAATAAATATCACGAAAAGCATCAAATTGAGATGCCTGTTTGTGATAGCTGTAGTCGAATAGTCTCACAGGAATTGACAGGAGGAGGATATTTAATAAATAAAAAACGTAGTATCTGCTCTCTTTGTATTAGAATGGTCGTTAATAAAAAAAATCAGATTCCTAATTTATCAGAAGAAGTCCGGAACTCTCTTGAATTAAATGGGCTAATAAATCTTCCCAAAGTAGTTCCTATCTCACTTGTTGATAGTAAAAATGAACTAATCAAATTATCAAAAAATAAATTGGGAGATATCAAAGGCTACACACATTATAATAAAACTACTTTAGGTGGTGTGACAATAAAAGAAGACTTTCATATTTATATATTGTCTAATCTACACTCAACTGCTTTCAAAGCTGTTCTTGCGCATGAATATTTACATGTTTATTTATTTATGAATAATTATTACCTTAATTCAGATATTACAGAAGGTTTTTGCAACCTCGGGTCCCAATTAATATTTCAGAATATAGATACAGAATTATCTAAGTATTATTTAAAATCTATGTATCAAAATAATGACCCAGATTACGGTAAAGGCTTTATAAAAATGAATTCGATCTTAGAAAGAACAGGCTGGAAGAAACTTTTAGATGAATTAATGTATATCAACTAGGGTAACCAATTAAATAATATGACATATTTCATAAGTATCATGATCTACCTGATGGCTTTAATAGCCGTAGGGATTTATAAAATTGGTTCTATCAAAAACAGTGAAGATTTCATGGTTGCGGGAAGAACTCTTCCATGGTACATACTCGTTGGTACTCTATTAGCGACTTGGATGGGTAGTGGCTCTCTTTTTAGTGGGGCCGGTTTAGGGTATAGGAATGGACCAGCTGGTTTGTGGTCTAGTGCTGGAGCATGGCTAGGTATTGCTTTAATCTATTTTATTGCTAAACGTATTAGGAATTTTGGTAAAGTAACAGTCCCGGATATATTTTTAATTAGATATGGTCCAGCAGCATCTATTTTAGCAACAATAACAACAGTTATTGCTTACACTACAATAGTCTCTTACCAGTTTCGCGGTGGTGGGAAAGTACTTTCTTTAGTCTCTGATGGTTTAGTCAGTATGGAACAAGGTATCATTATCACCGCTGTTTTTGCAATTTCATATACTGTAATTGCTGGAATGTTTTCGGTTGTATATACTGATGTCGTTAATGGAATACTGATGATGATAGGAACAATTTTAGCCTTGATTTTCTTAGTTGATAAGGTAGGTGGTATAAGTGAAGTGTTTTCTGTTGCTGAGGCAGCTGGGAAATTGCAACTATTTGGGAATTGGTCATCTGAAAGGGTTGGGGATGTTTCTGGACCTGTTATCGCTATAAGTTTTTTTGTACCTACAATGTTATTATTAATGGGCGATGCAAATATGTATCAACGTATTTTTAGCGCTAAAGATGGTGGGTCAGCAAAAAAAGCGGTTCTTTTCTGGATCATTGGAGTAATCGTTTTAGAGAGCGCTATATCAATGTTAGGTTTAACAGGTTACGTTGCTGTGACTAAAGAAATAATACCTGATTTAGTCGCTCAAGAACAATCTTCTTTATTAAACCATACAGAGATAACAATGTTAGAAGCAAAGCAAGCAGCGAGTGAATCAATTATTCCAGCTATAGCAAGGTTTGCAGGGCTCCCAATGTTTTTAGGCTTACTTCTTGTCTCAACAATGATGGCAATTATTGTTTCCACAGCTGATTCATTTTTACTAATCCCAGCGACGAACCTTACAAGGGATGTATATTTACGTTATCTCAATCAAAATGCGAGTGAAAAAAACATATTATTGATTAGCCGTACTCTTGTTTTATTCCTTGGTTTAATTTCCTACTTATTGGTTAGTCAATTTGGAACAGTTCTTAGTGCTGCTTTTACAGCATATAATATTTATGGGACTTCAATTACTCCTGCATTGCTGGCTGCTTTTTTATGGAAAAGAGCGACAAAGCAAGGTGCTATTGCATCTATACTTACTGGGTCTACCGTGACAATAATTTGGACTTACTTATTACCTTCTTGGAGTGGGTTTACTAATCTAAATCCATTTCTACAAGAATTGACTTATCCTGCCGCTTCCCTATCAATTCTATCTTTAATTATTGTGAGCTTTTTAACGCCAGCTCCAACTAAAGAATCACTAAAACCATTTTTTATAGATTAAATAAATAACTTTATAGGTTTATCGCTTTTTTGGAGAATCTCTATAGATTTTCTCTGGATCTAATTCCCTTCTGTAATATTCAAAATTTTTACCTGTCCCTTGCCAGTTTTCAATTTGATCAATAGTTTTAATATTTCCTTTAAAATGATTTGATATTCCTTCTCTAACATGACCTGTTACATAATCAATATGATCTTTTTTTCTAGCCCAATTCAGAAAAACTTTTTTTAACATTTTGGCATAGCCATTTCTTTTATATTCTCTCAAGATAACAAAAGCATAAGTGTAGATAGTGTTTTTCTTGCCAAAGTTAGAATCTAAACGAGCCCAGGGCTCCATACTAAGGCTTTCTAGGGGTACGCCAATAATATAACCAACGATCTTACTTTGATGCCTAGCTATAAATGGAAGGGAGTCTTTTTTATTAAAATAAGTTTTTATAGTAGATTCTGTTAGCTTTGCAGACTTTCCATATTCTTCAACTAGTGATTCGGATATTTTAAATAAGGATTGATAATCATTAAGACCAACAAAATTAATTAATTCGATTTGAAATGGACCACTCGAGGCTATAATTTTAGTGGTTGAATGATCTTTTGTCTTATTAAACGTTTCATGCACAAAGTAAGTTTAGGATTTACTAATGATAAAACATATAAACTTAAAATAATAAGAATTACGATTGTTGAAGGGATTATCTCTTAATAAATTTAAATACGATGATAAGTTTTAATTCACGTCTTAAATCTGTTGTAAAAGAAAAAGGTTCATGCCTTTGTGTTGGTCTGGATATTAATCCAGAAGCATTTGGATCTAGTAATTTAAGTAATCTCAAAGAGCATACTTTTAAAGTAATTGATGCGACAAGGGAATTTGCAGTTGCTTATAAGCCTAATTTTGCTTTTTTTGAGCGATGGGGGGCTGCTGGTTTTGCATGGCTCGAAGAAACTGTTGTTTATATTGGGAAAGATCATATAACAATTGCAGATGCAAAACGTGGAGATATTGGTAATACTGCAAGTCAATATGCTGAAAGTATTTTTAATCATTTTGGCTTTGATTGTGTTACCTTGAGTCCATATATGGGAAAGGATAGTATCGAACCATTTATCAAAGAAAAAAGTAAAGGTGCATTTGTATTATGCCGAACTTCAAATCCATCTGCAAAAGATTTACAAAATAAATTAGTCAATGGAAAGCCTTTATATCATGACGTTGCTCATCTTATTAATGGTTTAAATAAACATGATAATCTTGGGCTTGTAGTCGGGGGCACAGCGCCTGATGAACTTTTAGATGTTAGAGCCATTGCTCCTGAAATTCCATTATTAATTCCTGGAATAGGTGCTCAAGGTGGAGATTTAAAGCATAGCGTTAAAGTTTCTAATAGATCGGGAGTTGGGCTTATTAATATATCTAGAGGCATCAGTTTTGTTGGAAATATGACCCAAAAAGAAATTTATAATGCTACAAAAGAATATGAAAAGAAAATTAAAGAGGCAATGAATCA
Organism: Fidelibacterota bacterium; assembly: GCA_028338895.1. Lineage (GTDB taxonomy): Bacteria > Fidelibacterota > Marinisomatia > Marinisomatales > UBA1611 > JAOLAV01. The sequence goes on along the minus strand of JAOLAV010000012.1, from coordinate 12,378 downwards.
ATGAATAATGATGAACAAATTTTATCAATCTTCAGATCTACAGATTCTTTACTTGAAGGACATTTTGTTCTGTCTTCTGGTAAGCATAGTCGTTCATATTTTCAGTGCGCTAAAGTTTTACAGCATCCAGAGTATTTGACGGCATTTTCCATAATGATCGCTGATGAATTTGAATCAAAAAAGCCAGATGTTGTGATATCTCCGGCTATCGGCGGTGTTGTTTTAGGAACTGAAGTTGGTGCTCAGTTAGGATGCCGAACAATTTTTGCTGAAAGGAAGCAGGGTGAAATGGTTATTCGAAGAGGCTTTGAAATTAAGCCGAGTGAAAAAGTTCTAGTAGTTGAAGATGTTATAACGACTGGAGGCTCAGTCAATGAAGTGATAGCATTAGTAGAAGAATCAAAAGGAGAAATGATAGGTGTTGGTGTTTTAGTTGATAGAAGCAATGGCTCTGCTATCTTACATCCAAACCAATATTCGATTGTAAAGCTGAATGTAGAAAGCTTCGATAAATCAAATCTTCCTGCTGATTTAGTTCAAATTCCAATACAAAAACCAGGGAGTAGGTACTCATTATGAAAAAAATAATACCGCTAATACTTATTTTAGGACTATTTGAAATGAGTTGTGGAAAAACAAAAAAGGAACAAATCGTGGCTGTTGAAAAAAAAGAAATAGTAAATAATATATCACAAGAAAAAAATGAATCTGAAGAAAATAAAATAGATGTTGCCGTTATTTCAACATTTTATGGTGACTTAGTCGTTTCATTCTTTGAAAACGCAGCACCAAAGCATGTAGAGAGTTTTAAAATGCATGTAAAAAACGGTTTTTATGATGGGACTATTTTTCATCGGGTTATACCAGGCTTCATGATACAAGGTGGTGACCCAAATACAAAAGGTGATAATAAATCGAGTTATGGAACAGGTGGGCATGCTGCTAAGTATTTTGGGTTTGGAGATGAGGCAGAACCAAAAACTTGGGATCTTCCTGCTGAATTTTCGAAGATTAGTCACAAAAGAGGTGTATTGTCCATGGCTCGTTCTACAAGCCCAAATAGTGGTGGCAGTCAGTTCTTTATTTGTGCTGCTGATGCTCCGCACCTCGATGGACAATACTCTGTTTTTGGACAAATCGTCGAAGGGGATAATGTTATTGAACAAATTGTTAATCTTCCAAAAGATGCAAGGGACAATCCAAACCAAAGAGTTGAAATGAAAATTAGACTAGAAAAAAGGAGTCAATGACCGCACCTCATATTGGTATAGCCCTTGGAGGTGGAGGAGCAAGAGGAGCTGCACATATAGGGGTTCTTCGACGACTTCAAACTGCCGGTATTAAAGTTGATATTATATCTGGTGTAAGCGCAGGTTCAGTAGTTGGCGCTATGTATGCACTTAATGAAGATGCTGAATGGATAGAAAATCGTTTTAGAGAAATTCTTGAGGAATATCCTTTCAGGAAAAGAGTAACTAGGTATTTCAGTCCCATCGGATTGGAAGAGTCTTTTTTTTCAAGAATTAATAGGTTATTAACTGAGCATTTATTTCAAATTCTTCGACTTTATAAAGATTCAGTTATTAGTAAAGAGAAACTTAAAGAGGTCATTTCATTTTTAGTACCTGTAAAAACTTTTGAAGAATTGAGATTACCATTAAAAGTTGGTGCCACAGATTTAAACACGGGTGAAAGTATTATCTATGATAGTGGGGATTTAATTAGTGCAATAGTCCAGAGCTGTAGTATTCCTGGAGTCATTGAGCCTACAGTTTTAAATAATAAAATATTAGTAGATGGAGGTGTAACGGCTCCAATACCGATATCAATGATTAAAAATAATTGTCTGTTTACAATTGCTGTAGATATTTCTCAATATACATTGAAATCTTTAGTCAAAATAAATATGAATGAATTGAAGGGTAGGTCTGATTTAATAACATCAAATACCTTGAAGGTGTTACTAGCCGAAAAAGCTGATTTTACAATAAATCCCGACACACTTGGACTTCATTGGTCTAACTTTGATAAGTTTGATATTCTGATTAATCAAGGTGCAAAGTCCGCAAACAGCTCAATCAAAAAATTAAAAAATCTCATATTAAACATAGCACCAAACTCGTATAAAGAAACATTGAGTTAAATTTTTTTTGAGATTACTTTCCAAAGCTATAAAAGAATAGAATTGAATTGAAAAAGATATTTTACCTTATCCTTTTAGTTGGATCGACATTTGCTCAGGCAGATGGAAATCCAGTTAAAATAAGCGCATTCGCTGATTCACCGGCAAGAGCAGGTGAAGTTTTAAGCATACGCATTAATGCTGAAATGGATAAAGAATGGCATATTTATTCAATTTACAAATCAACCGAAGGTCCTTTGCCAACTGAAATTACAGTTTCTGGAAGTGCAGTTGGTTTAATTGCTCCAGTACACGAACCGAAACCAAAGTATGTATTTGATCCTGGTTTTGAGTCCGATACCTATTACCATGAGGGAAATACTGAATTTATTTTCCCAATTAAATTAAAACGAAATCTAGAACCTGGTGAGTATGATATTGCAATTGATGTCTTTTATATGGTTTGTAATGAAAGATTGTGCTATCCACCTATTACTAAGACAGACACACTCAAAATTCAAGTTGAAGATGGTAATCCTAGGCCAGGTTTTACTTCCTTTTCTAATATTAGTAGTAATCTTTCTAATGAAGATGGAGAAGAAAGGAAGAACACTTTATTAGGTGTTCTCTTACTGGCTGTTGGAGGAGCAATATTGAGTTGGGTTATGCCTTGTGTCTATCCTATGATACCAATAATAATATCTTTTTTTGGTAAAATGTCAGAGGAAAAACATATAGGCCGAAATACAATCGCAACTTTTTACGGTTTAGGTATTTCTGGAACATTTATTTTAATTGGTTTAATTGTTGGCTTCTTATCTTGGGGTGTTGAAGATGTTGCTGAGAAATCTAGACATGCAAATCTTGGAAATATGATAGCAACAAATCCATGGATAAACCTATTTTTAGGAATTCTATTTATAGTTTTTGCATTGTGGATGTTTGGCTTTTTAAATATAAATGTTGCAGGTAAACTAGTTAATACAACCGATAAAGCAGGACAATCGGCCAAGAGTGCTTATACTGGGTCTTTTTTATTAGGAGTTACTTTTGCAATAACTAGCTTTAGTTGTACTGTTCCAGTTGTTGGTACCTTACTTGTTGTTGCGGCAGCAGGAACAACTGGTGGAGTCTTAACTAGCCTATATGGTATGACTATTTATGGATTTGTTTTTGCAGCACCATTTGTCGCGCTTTCGTTATTCCCGAAAGCGCTAGATAAATTACCTAGCTCCGGTGCTTGGATGGAGACACTTAAAGTTGTTTTTGGTTTTATTGAAATAGCTGCTGCAATTAAGTTCTTGTGGGTCCCTGACTTAGAATGGGGTCTTGGACTTTTACCGCGGAATATCGTATTACTTTTATTCCTTATTATTGGTTTTATAACAATTCTTTATCTCCTTGGACTCTTTAAGATGGGTACAGCTGAGAATATAAAACCTTTTCAAATAGGTAAAGGAAGAATGCTCTCTATTGTTTTATGTCTACTTTTTCTTTATCCAATAGGGAAATCTCTTTTGTCTCCACCGACTTACCACTACAACCAAATGCCGCGGTTAATGGAAGAGTTTATTGAAGCACTTGTCCCTCCTCCACCAACTGAAGATGACATCGCTGTAAAAGAAGGTTGGTTTGTTGATGAATATGATAAAGCCCTAGAAAAAGCTAAAGAAGAAGGGAAGCCACTTTTTATCGATTTTACAGGAGTATACTGTGCAAATTGTAGAGTGATGGAAAGAAGAATCTTTCCTACAAAACAAGTAATGGAACAATTTGATAAAATGGTTTTAACTCGGTTATATGTTGATAAAAAAGATTCACTAAGTCAATTATATGCGCAGCTCCAGTTTGAGCGTTATAAGCAAGCAACTCAGCCTTATTATGTTATCTTAGATCCAAAGAATGAACAAACTTTAGTGGATACAGGAGGTTACGTACCAAATGGATTTGCAGATTTTTTAAAAAGAGGTGTAAAAGCTTTTGAGGAACGTAATCAATAATGATACTTATTTCTTCTATCTTCCGTTTAATAAAATTATCACCAGCATTAATAATAGTTCTTTTTTTCTTAATTCTTTCATGTGATAATAGTACGGCACAGCAAAAAACTAGTTCGAAACCAACTAAGGTTCTTAAAAATAAGAACCTATTGAAAGCACCCGATTTTTCCTTAGCTGATTTAGAAGGTAATATCGTTAGTCTGAGCGATCTTCGTGGTAAAGTTGTTCTTCTAAATTTTTGGGGTACTTGGTGTGGTCCTTGTAAGCGTGAGATCCCTGATTTTGTTAATTTAATGAACAAGTATAAAAAACAAGGATTAGAGATTGTAGGTGTTACTCTTACTTCTGGTTCGTCCGAAAAAATTCAATCTTTTGCGCGGCAGTGGGATATTAATTACACTCTTTTAACTGATATTAAAAATAACGAGACGCAAGTTGTCACCAGTATGTACGGACAGGTAACGGGCGAGAGGATCTCAGGTATTCCAACATCATTTATTATTGATAGAAATGGGTTTATTCAAAAAAGGTATGTTGGTCCAAGATCTGAAAATATTTTTTACAATGATATTAAACCATTCCTTTAAAAACAAGAATACTTTTTAATATAAATATAATGACGCGTGTAATTATCTGTTTAATAATCGCATGTTGCTCTTCACTCTTATATTCTAATTCAATCAAGAATTATTGGCAGCAAAAGGTTGACTATGAGATGGAGATTACTCTACATGATTCTATTCGTCAGCTTGCTGGTACTTCAATAATAAAATATACCAATAACTCACCAGATTCATTAGATCGTATATTTTTACATTTATACCCCAATGCTTTTCAAATTGGCTCAGTTAAGCACAGAGAATACACTGGTAATTATGGGCGTGGTTCTCGTGCAAAATATTTTAAAGAAAAATTAGATCAAATTAAAAGTAAAATTGACGTAAGAAATTTTTCAATTGCTGTACCAAACGAAGGTCTGTCCTGGATCCATAAAAAATCTATTCTGGGATCATATACAATTGACGATACGGTTCTTGAAGTAATCCTCTCTAAAAAAATAGCACCAGGTCAAGTTGCTCGTATTGATTTAGAATGGACTCATCATGTTGGTGAAATGGTTGAACGTGCGGGGTATTATGAAGGTCAATACAATATGGCTCAATGGTATCCTAAGGTTGCTGTCTACGATGAAGATGGGTGGCATTCAGATGTATTCCACGCTGAAGGTGAGTTTTATGGTGAATTTGGTAATTTTAATGTAAAATTCAATTTACCAAAAACTTTTGTGATTGCAGCAAGTGGGATTGTGAAGGATGGAGATCCCGGTTGGCAAGATGTTCGGGTAGACACTTCTTTTGATTTTTTTGTTTGGCGTGATATCTATGATTCTACATATATAGCACCGGAATTAGATCAGCGTCGACATGTGACTTTTTTAGCTGAGAATGTTCATGACTTTGCTTGGGTAGCTTCAAAAGATTTTTTTTATGAAGGAGGAAAGAGTAAAGACAAAGAGACAGAAATACATGTTCTCTACGATAGAAACCGAGGAGATGTGTGGTCTAAAGTAGTTTTGGAAAGGTCAATTGAAGCGCTAAACTGGCTAGAAGAAAAATTCGGGAATTATCCATATCCACAAATAACAACTGTAGATAGAGTGAAGAATGGAGGAATGGAATACCCGATGCTTGTGATGAATGGACGCGAGGATGAAAGCTTAATAGTGCACGAATATGGTCATGTCTATTTCTATGGTATTTTAGCAAATAATGAGCTCGATGAAGCGTGGCTTGACGAAGGGTTTACAACTTACCAGACAACTGAATATATGATGCAGAAGTACGGAGATCATGGATTTGATCCAAAGCTTTATTCAGGATATGATAAATTTCCTAAAAAGTTTTGGCCTAAACAAAATGAATTACAATCAGATCAATGGTCTGCTATTCGTTTTCAAAGTAGTGGTCATAATGAGAACATAAGTAAACCCTCCTATCTTTTTAATTCAGGCTCATCATACAGCCGTAATGCCTATACAAAACCAGCATTAATGCTATCAGAATTAAAATATTTTTTAGAAGATTCTCTTTTCTATGCTGTAATGCAAAGCTACTTTGATCAGTGGCAATTCAAGCATACAAATGAGAAACGGTTCATCGAAACTGTAGAAAAAGTTGTAGGTCATGATATGGGTTGGTTTTTTAATCCATGGTTACATACAACTAGAGACCTAGACTATGGTATTAAATCTTTTGAAAAATCATATGATAAGAATTTTTGGAATATAAATCTAGAAATTGAAAATAAAGGATCACGATTTCTTCCGATAAAAATAGAAACTCTTTTTAGCGATGGAACTAAAGAAAATCGATGGTGGACAAATCATTTGTGGCGATTTGATGATACACTAAGCTATCGAGTTAATAAAAAACCAATTAAAATAACATTAGATCCTGATGTTCAAACAATGGATTTAGATTTTAGAAATAACACAACGAGAATGAATAAAAAAATAATATTTAATTGGCCAGGTTTAGATTATTCTCCTAGGGATGAAATAGTCTATAAATGGAATCCTAATTTTTATTTTTATAAGCCTTCAAAAGATTTCTCTCCAGGTTTTTACATTGAAAAAAACTACGGTTTCTATGAAAAAACTTTTATGAGCATTAATTATAGTATGAAATCTAAAAATATTTATTGGGATTTTAATAGTTCAAGGCAGCTAGTGCACTATTTCCCTCGGACTAAATTTAATTTTTGGACATTTAATAAACCTGGTGTTCTGGAGTACGGTGGTGAGTTAGAAAAAAAATGGAATAGAGTTTATGGTAGCACACCAACTCAAACATATTCAATAGGTTTCTACCTGCAGCCTAAATATGATGGATTAAGATCTCAAGCGCTTGGATATGATGAGCTTCACTCTAAAAGACTTGGTATTGGTTATCTTGGCTTCTCAACAACAATCGGAGTGAGTAGCTTAGAAATAAATTCGGCTACATCTCTAGGAGCATTATCCGATTGGAATTTTAATCGTTTTACTTTCGAAAGCTATACCACCTTTTCGAAGGTTCTAAGTAGACATAATAAGACCAAGCCAGATAAGAATAAAATAAAGCTTAACTTGAAGAATCGATTTATCGTAGGAAAAATTTGGAGTGATAAAGCCGGAGCACCGAGTCAAGAGGCTTTTAATATTGAAGGGAATAGCTCGAATGAGCAACTTCGAAAAAGATACATTGTGGATCAATTTTATGGTAATACTAATTTATTTAACCATTACCATCTTTATGGAGATGGAAATTTGCGTGGTTTTACGGGAATGTCTTTGGAAAATGCAGATGCTTTGGTCTCAACTTCAAATGAATTAGGTTTCTTTACAACAATGCCAAAAATTAATTTATCAACTGAGATCATTGCATTTGCTGATGGTGGAGTCTTCTTAAACGAGGGTCCGTCTAAAAAAAGATACTTAGGTGATGCTGGGTTTGGTGTGCGCTTTGATACATCTTTTTTTGAAAAAGATATTTATATTAGACTAGATTTTCCGTTTATTATTTATGATGATAATTCATTGAGCTTAGATTGGAATAATTGGATTTTTAGTTTTCAAAGAAGTATATAGAAAATTGGTTGAAATACTTGGTATAATTCTTAACTTTCACAAGTTATATATATCATGCTTTTTATCAATAAATTATTTTAAATAAAGTTGAACAGGAGAGTCGTTGTGAGAAAACAATCATTTGTATTATCTCTTTTTATTTTTCTAACTGTTAGTCTGCATGCTCAAGAAGAATTATGTGAACCAGCGGCATTATCCGTTTTTGGTGGCAATCAAGAGAATATTCTTTCTTGGAGTGAGCCTGTTGGGAATATAGGCTGTGGTGACTATGCAGTAGATCAATTACCTTATACACATCAAGGTAATAATACTGGTATGGGGAATGATTGGCCTCTTCCTTACGATGGTGAGGATGCGGCTTATACACTTAATGTTAGTGAGGTCTCGACTTATGATTTTACTCTTTGTTCTAATATCACTGATTATGATTCGTATATTGAAATTTTCACAAATGATGAGCAATGTTTAAACCCTGTCTCCACCGGAAATGCTAATGATGATGATTATGATAATTGTCCAGAATATGTTGCTCCATATCCACCGAGTGGACTTTTTGGTGTAGTGCTTCAGCCAGGACAGTACTACATAGCGGTTGGTGGTTTTGGAGGTGAAACTGGAAATTACGAGATATCAATTAGCCTTTCTGGGGAAAGAGAAAATATTAATGTAGTTGATAATTCAATTAAATCTACATGGGCACAACAGCAAACAAAAATGGATAGATTAGGGTTCTCGCAAGATTTAATTGATAGTTATACTCAAATTGTCACGAATCCACAAAGATATAGTAGAACAGGAAGTTCTCGAGAAATTCCTGAAGAGTGTGGTACTTTTTCTACATACGCTGTTTACAACGCTTCTGATAATTCATTGCTTGCAGAGACCTCTGGCTTGACATATACACATTCTGGTTTAAATAACGGAACAGAATATTGTTACTATGTTAAAACTATTTATAACGAAGGGCAATCGGAACCTACTCAGGTAGTATGTGGCACTCCAAGTACTTGGGAGCCAGCTCCTCCTACAAATGTATACTCTGAAGTCTGGGATGAAGAAGTTTCAATTTACTGGACAGCTCCAGATGTGAATAATCTTAGTGTTCCATATAATGAAACATTTGATGACGGTGGCCTTTTAGATCTGTGGCTAGTTGATGGTGGTGAAAATTGGGTTTATAATGAAGCTAGTGGCAATCCCGCACCGACAATGTACTTTAATTGGTCGCCTACAGTAGAAAATTATTCGCAAAGTCTCTATTCTCCACTTATTCCATTAGGAAGTCTAACAGATGTCTCTATTTCATTTGATTGGGAGTTTAGCAACTTTGACCCGACTGGTGAAGAATCTTTTTCGGTAGAATATAAAACTGGTTCTGATATCGATTGGACTGTTGTTGAAGTCTTTGCTAATAGTGGAGAAGATTTTTCATTCACAAACTTTTCATATGAGCTTTCAAGCTTAAGTGAAAACCTGCAAGTGAGATTTCATTGTTACGGAGCGAATTCATACAATCTTAATTGGTACGCAGTTGATAATTTTAGTGTTACATCTGGGCAAAGGAATAGTCGACTAGAATATGATTTTCTTGGATACAATGTTTATGTTGATGGTGTTCTAAATAATGATGCAATATTTGATTCTACTGGATATACTGTTTTTAATCTAAGTAATGAAATTGAATATACGTTTGGAGTCTCATCCGTTTATGAGGGAGCAGCTGGTGATGAAAATTATGAAAGTGCTCTAGTGAATTTAATGGCTCAGCCAGTTTATGTTTATGGTGATATTTCTGGAACGATAACCGACCCCAATGGAATTGCTTTAGACAGTGCTGTTGTTTCATCAAATGGTGTATCAGATACAACAAGTCAAGATGGAAGCTTTATGCTTTGGAATTTGGATGTTGGTTCTAACGCTGTTCAAGTTCGCCGTGCTGGATTTTATACTACAACCGAAGAAGTAGTTGTCTTAGCACAAGCAGAACCGACTATTCAAGATTTTGTTATTAGTCCTGATATGCCGAGTCCTGTAGGTTTAAAAGCAACACCATTAGATGAGGAAGTCTATTTAGAATGGCGTGAACCTGGTGGGATGCAGGTTTATGACATAGCCTACTATGATGATGCTTTTGAAACTCCAATTGGATGTGGTGGGACATGTGGTTTTGGTGTTCGTTTTACACCCGCAAACTATCCAGCAACTTTAACAGGAATTGTGTTGTCTTTTCAAGGTGGTGCAACTGCTGTCGGTGCTAGTGTTGATGTCTATCTTGATTCTGATGGTCTTTCTGGAGGTCCTATAGGTGAACCAATTAATTTAATTTCCTCAGCTGATTTTACGGCTCCTGGTGACCTTGCTCAATTTCAGTTTGATGTGTCTGGCTCTAGTATAGAAGTCTTAAGTGGTGATATTTATATTGTTGTAAATGAAAATGGTTCAGGATTTATGGGAATATCTAATGATATTGAGCCACAGACACCTGAATACTTTGATAGAAATTGGGTTACTTTAGGTGATGGAACGTGGTCAACAATTAATGATGTAGTAGCTGGCGATCCAACTTTAACGGGTAATTTTGGTGTTTTAGCGCAATTCTTAGGTGCGCCAGGACTCACATTTGCCAACACTGCTACTAGCAGTGAAGTGAATGTAGAAGAAAATAGTATAGGTCTTCTTTCAAACTATAACGTTTCAAACTTAGAAATTGAAAGAGACGCTAGCTCTCTTGTTTTAGAACCAATGGATAATCCTTATATACCATTAAATCCAACTATGTCGATAACGAGTAGGGATGATTTAATTGAATATAGAGTATATCAGGTTGACAGTGAAGGTGCGGAAACTTTTATCGTAGCGACTACTGATACTTTCGCAACTGTATCTGTCAGTCCAAATTATATAGACTATTGCTTTAATATCTCCGCATTTTGGAATACCGATAGTTATGGCCAACTAGAGTCGAATCATTCTAATACCTCTTGTGCAATACCATATACATTTGGAGATGTTGATTTTGATAGCGATGTTGATATTACCGATGTCCTATCAGTTGTCGATTTTATTTTAGAAGAAGATTTACCAACTGAGGATGAGTTTAGAAATGTTGATGTTAACATGGATGAAGAAATTAATATTGCTGATGTTATTATGATGGTTGATATAATTTTTGGGGCAAATGGCAGGACTTTATCAGCAGACCAAAGTGAAGTTGCCTATCTTGATTTAGTCTCAAATTCTTCAAATTCAAAATTGCTATTTCAAATTGAATATGCTGGAATAATCAGGGGGTTAGAGTTTGAACTTCAATATGATCATGATTTAATTGATCTAAATTCACCTTTGTTGAATGTTTTTGATGAACATACAATGTTGTCTTCGAATAACTTAAAAAATGGTTCTCTGAAGATTGTTGCTGCAAATTTAAATGGGGGTTCTTTAAATACAAAAGAACAATCCTATCTTAATATTCCTGTGAATTTTAAGGGTAATATGCATGAAGCATCATCTATCGTGCTAGAGAATATTAAGTTAGTTGGTTTAAATGGAAATCTTATAGATGTCATTACAAGAGTGAATAGTTCAGAAATAAAAGTAGTGCCAAATAAATATGCACTTCAACAAAACTATCCTAATCCATTTAATCCTTCAACTGAAATTAGATTTGATGTTCCAGAATCAGGCTTTGTCAGTCTTGATGTATATAATATGCTTGGACAAAAAGTAAGAGCTTTAAAATCAGAAATTGTAAAAGCAGGGTATCATTCTGTTATTTGGAATGGTACTAATGATGTAGGTAGTCAATTAGCTTCGGGGATGTATTTTTATACAATCCAAACAGTCGAATTTCAATCAACAAAGAAAATGTTGTTTTTGAAATAATTTTAAAATACTTATAAATAAAAAAGCCTCGCTTGTTTTAATCGAGGCTTTTTTATTTATTGGAACTTGTTTGCTCTTATTTGATATAAAGATAAAAAAGTGGTGTCATAATTATGAAAAAAATACTTGTTTTGATATTGATCCTAAATGCTTTAAATGCGCAAAATTCTGTTGTTAGACAACTTAGTAAGGCTTTTGCTGATGTTGCCGAAAAAGCGAAGCCTGCTGTAGTTACAATAATCACAGATAAAATGGTTTCTTTAGACCAGTACGAAGATTTTGGCTTTTTCTTTTATCAACCAGGCCAACCTCGTCAAAAAGAATTTAAAACAAATGCTTTGGGTTCAGGAGTGATCATAGATTCAAAAAATGGATACATATTAACGAATAACCATGTTATAGATGAAATGGATGGTATAAAAGTAAAGTTGTTTGATAAAAGAGAGTTTAATGCAACTGTTATTGGAACGGATCCTAAAACGGATCTTGCGGTATTGAAGATTGAGGCTGAGGGTTTAACCGATATAGCATTAGGTAACTCTGACGAAGTTAGAGTTGGAGAGTGGGTTATGGCTGTAGGAAGTCCTTTTTCTGAAAACTTGAGTCATACTGTGACCACTGGAATAATTTCTGCTCTTAGTCGAAGTAATATCATGAATTCACAAAGTTATGAAGACTTTATTCAAACCGATGCTGCAATTAATCCTGGAAATAGCGGAGGTGCTTTGTTGAGTATGGACAGTAAA
>JAOLAV010000011.1 GCA_028338895.1 Fidelibacterota bacterium | reverse complement strand
TTCGCTGATGCGGTATTATTATAAGCAGTATACCAAACCACATGCTTAAAGTAGTTAAGGTTTGCAGCTATACGGATTTAGAAAGTGGGGTATTTTATGTTCCAATAAGAACAGATTTAGATATCTTTTCATTTGAAGTGAAAGCGGTTGATAATGATAGTTTAATTGATCAAACTCCATCAAAAATTACTTTACCCATTAAAAACTCATCGCCAACTATATCCTTCCGTTACCTTTCGAATCCTTTGATTGCAGACATCCCAGGAGATACAAATTTCACTTTTCCAACAAGGACGTTTGTATGGGACCTTTATGATCAAGATGGAAATGAAACGATTACAGATGTCTTTTATTCATTAGATGACACCTGTAACTCTTGTTGGAATAAAATACCCCACTTTCTAAATCCGTATAGCTCCAGTCCGTATCACTACTCCATTTATAAAAATACCCTTCAACGTTACCATCAGGGTCTTCTCCCCACCAGTGTATTTTTTGCTTACTTGTGGTAATCGTAGTAAATGCATTAGGCAATGTATCCCAAATCATATCTGACTCTAGGGAATCTTCTATATTAAATATTGTAAGACCTAAAGAATCCTCAGAAATAAAAATTGTATCCGAGGAGAATATAGATATATAGGTTTCGGGGTATTCTTTCGGAATAGAAACCGACGGGTCTTCGTAATCCCAGCGATTACAAGAGAAAGTAATGAACGCTAGAAATAATAATTTTAGTCTGTTCAAGAATTATGAGGATGAGAGGGCAGGTTTCCCTGCCCTCTCTATTTTTATTTTACCAATAGCATTTTTTTATCAGCAATAAAATTACCTGCTTTGATACGATAGATGTAAACTCCCGATGGCACTTTATTACCAGTGTTATCAAGGCCACTCCAATTCACAGAATGATATCCAGAGGAAAAACTCTCTCCATCAATTAAGAAGTTTACTTGACGACCCATCATATCATAGATAACTAACTGCACATTCTCCTGACTTCCAATAGAAAACCTAATTTGAGTCTCAGGATTAAATGGGTTTGGATAGTTATCCAATAATGCATAACTATATGGATTAACTTGGACATCGTCATCGATTCCAAGTGAGGTTCCAATATCATTTAGATCTCTTATTTGAATTTTATAAGAGCCATAGCTATAATTAAATATTCCAGAAATAGATTCAAGTTGCTGCCCATTAACAAGGGTACTTAAAAAGTTATCTGCTTCTAGGTTAGCCATGTCATCATCTATAAGTGTTTGAAAACCGCTTTCATCTGTAATCATCCAATCAAAATCATTTACCGATGAGACTGTTATATTATTTAATTTTACTAAAACACCTTCGTATGACTCAACCTCCTCAGACTCTAAAGAAATATCTTCGCAGGTTACATTTAGAAAACCTGGCTCACTAACTTGTTCGCCCACTGTTATTTCAGCATTGATCAACCGGGTATTCCCTTCAAACTTATATAGATAGTCTGGATCATTATCTGTTATCAGACCTGTTACGGTGACTTGTTGACCTCGAGAAACGAGTGGATTAATCTCTTCGGTATCAAAGATAAGGCCATTCCATTGACTAGATCCATTTTGTAGTGCATATGAGCTATAGCTACTATTATATTGTGCTGTATCCGCGGTTACAATTCCGGTCAGTGTTACGGTACAACCTTCATAAAAAGAATTCCCACTAGGCCATGGTGTAGACTGCACCATTTCAATGGTTAACTCATCAGCTAAGTGAAAGCCTAACTCTTCATCATATGGGTAGATACTTGTTTTTGCTTCAGATTGATCCGTTCCATCATCAGTTGCAGATATATAATATTGTACAAGACTTGCACCTGTGACGGGGATTACAGCCGTAAATAAAGAATCATCATTTGTTGACATTGCGACCATTTGTAACATATCTTGCCCGTCAATACTATAGTAGACTAATGCCTCTGCGATTGTTGAATTATCAAGGATTGTACATGATATTATGACTTCATCCTCATTCGACATAGGAGCACAAGGATTACGATTAACCATTGCAATCGAAGGTGGACCAGATCCAAACTCTATATCGCTTTCATAGAGAGGACACAGCTTATAAGCTGTTGAATCAGCATTACTGCCATAATGATGATACAACCAACCTTCCATAGATTGTAATAGAGAGCCAATCGGTGGTGGTCCTACGGTTCCAAAAAAAGCTGCCAAACTATCAGAATCATCATCAACTAAGACAGACCCTGAGCCATCATCTACAGAAAAAACTTCATACTGAAAATCATTGCCCGTTACAACAGCATCCTCAACTCTAATTTTGACATTCCCCCATTGCTCTGCTTCTGTTGGCCAACGAAGATCTCCTGTGTTAACAATATCTATAGTCGGAAGAGGTTGTTCAAAATCAATAATATTTATTGGTTCAGTGATGAAAAGCTCCGTCATATTTGCAGGACCAGTGGTGTACTCTCCAATATAACCTGTCGCTTGGATTAGATCCCCTTCAAAAAGACTTGGAAATGCAGAACTATCCGGATCATAAGAGAGAACAGAACTCCATGGCCCCCCATTAATATCAGAAAAAATAAATTTCACACCAGATCCAGCATAACTGAGACCCGTAGGCATAGTGACAATACCTTCTATTGTTACTGTATCGCCTTCCATATATGATTTATCGGAAATTTCATCTTCTCCAGCTTTCATGAGGTCACTATACAAAACCTGTTGAACTCTTTGGATTCGAACTAGGTCAGTTTCCACAACGTCTTTAGCTAGACGAGGTTGCAACTTATATGCACTAAAACTATAATCTAAAACACCAGCTACCAAGCTTAGCTCTTGATCAATAGTTGGAAAATAAAAATAGTCCCATTTATCATCACATACTACGGTGCCTCCGCCGTTGATATCGATGGTGGTAAAATTCCACTCACCATATTGATTTGCTTCTTCGGATACCATTGCACCAGAGAATTCTATCAAACAACCTTCATAACTCTCACCGATATCACCAGCAAGGATCTCCGATGGCAAAATGACTAGATCATCATCACTTGATGCATGGACAACACCAACTGAAATATCTACCAATTGAGTTAATTCATAAAATTCATTAACAGTACCGGTTAAAGAAACAAGATCACCTTCCCCAGGGCCTTCAATTAAGGCACCAGAATCATCCGTCCAAGCAAACTGATCCCAACCTTCAGCCTCGTAGGCGACTATACCATTCCAAGGACCATTTGCATCCTGGACATGCATAAATTTTCTATCATCTGAACCCCAAAACTCTGCTGTAACAATTCCATTTATAGAGACTTCTTGCCCCACTAATGGACTTGCATCATCTACATCAGGATCTGAAACATATTGAATATCATAAATTGAGGTGTAAACAGCTGTTGCAATATTACTCGCACCAGGTGACGGACTAGATA
Organism: Fidelibacterota bacterium; assembly: GCA_028338895.1. GTDB lineage: Bacteria > Fidelibacterota > Marinisomatia > Marinisomatales > UBA1611 > JAOLAV01. Next base: position 28,380 of record JAOLAV010000011.1, on the reverse strand, counting down.
AACTAACCCATGAATCTCCACCATCTGGAACTCGACCATAAGAAATATCTTCTTCTTGAGCAGTAAAATCTAAGAGGACAACTGTTGCTCCTGAAGCGTCTGCGATATGGATAGACTCCCCATCAGCACTTAGCTTATCATCAATTTGTGGAAAAGCATCTGCTTCACCAGTAAACCATAAAATAAAAAATTCTCCAGCACCTATAGAAGTACCTTCTAATGCTATGGTTGCAACTTCGCCATCCGTATCACTGAAACCCCAACCGGAAATATCAATAGCACTTTCACCGTAATTATATAATTCTACAAAGTCTTCAGCACTACCAAATAAATCGACACCGCAACATTCACCAGCATTTGCTAAAAACTCATTTATTACTATCGTAGGAGCAGGACCTCCAGTACCATGAGGATGGCTTCCTAAATAATCCCATGTGTCTACATCAAAAACAATCCATTCTGAATCTTCTTCATTTGTACCAGCTGAGCTTGCCCAGTTACCACTATTACCTTCTGTAATATTTGATTTTCTTACTAGAGTATGGTCCTGGGTTGCGTTCGTTATTCCTGCTACATCCCATGCTGTACCCGGATCATCATTATCTACTCCAATAGCATCTATAATCACACCATCTTTAAGTAGCGCTATTCCATCATCTCCATTGTGATGCAATGGACTTTCATAAGCAAGAGCTAAGTCAGATTGATCGAGGATTAGAGGATCCGCTTCATCTGCCGAGATTACATAGACGTCCCCAGATGCTAATGTGCCTGATAAATCGATATCTCTTTCTCCGTTATCTCCCCAAGCTGTACCATTATTTGTTCCTTGAACAGAGTAGGATGAAAGATCAATATCCGAAGTTGTAGCGTTATATATTTCTATATACTTATTACTTGCTGAGCCCTCTGCATATTCTGAAATAAACAAATCCTCATCCAAGGGCACTTGAGCTCCTATTGTAGTAGATACGGTATATACTTCATCACCACTATTCGATGTTGGGTAATTTGCGGCTAGGCCTGAAGCACTAAAAGTTACATTTCCAACATCTCCCGATGGTGCGATCCAGTCAAAAACCCAACTTCCTGAAGTTATAGGTTCACTTTGCTGGATGTAGCTTCCATTGATTTCAGCAGAGGAAGAATTAGAGTTCAAACTAATAACACCTGCAGCATCCTCTCCCGCTTGAGCAATCGCTTGAAAACCATATCCACTGCTATTCGTACCAGTGACTGATACTGTAACCTCATAAGTTTCACCTGGTACGTAACTTTCAGGAAGTCCTGTAAAAGCAATAGAGCCATCGCTTGAATTCGCGGCACCACTATGACAGGAGGTACAATTATTGAAATTAGGTGCATTATTTGCGTGTCCAGCATTCGGACCTCCAGAATTAGCAAATAAAGCTGATAAAGACATAAGAATGATAGTAAAAATTTTCATTTTCTTTCTCCCTTAAGATACGTTTTAGAAATATATATTTAAAATTACTTAATTTCTTAATTACTTAATTACTTAATTATTAAAAATTTTCCTTCTTTTACTTCCTTTGAATTCTTATCCTCTACTGTAAATAAATAAAGACCTGAAGCTGTGGCTTGATCATACATTGTTATCATATCCCAAGCATGTTCTCCTCCAGACATAATAGGATTTTTCTGTGAATCAATATTTTGGATATCTTGGCCATTATAGCTGTCATTATGATTTATAATATCGACTAAGTCTCCAGCCAAAGAAAAAATTCGAATTTCAGCTTCCTGGGGTAGGTTTCTAAACCAAACCATCTTACCACGACTACTATTATCATCCCAAAGAGCTTGCCCTCTATATGGATTCGGATAAACAGTTGGTTCGCCAACCCAATTTTTTCCATCTTCAATTGTTTTTCCGGGATAAACATATAAGCGATTTGCAAAAATTGAACTTTCTAAACTTTCTAAGTTTGCATCAGGATCACCCTGATCATATGCCGTAATAGAATAATAATTTAGCCAACCATCTTTAACGTTAAAATTCTCAAATTTATAATGATAGAAAACACCATTGATTAAAACACTGTCCTGTTCGCCAAACTCATTAATTATTTGAACGGATGAAAAACCCGTATTATAACCAAGTTCATTATCTAGGTCTATTTGCTGTAGTAACGAAAACTCACCAAGAGACTGATTATCCGTTTTTCGAGACCCGTAAATACGATAGCCCTCGAAGTCGACCTCTTGACTTATTGGGTCTAAAAAGTCTTCAGCATTATTTTGCCAATAAAGCGTAATTTTTTTTGAATTTACATCTAGATATAAATTAGGAGATGGTGGTGGAGCCGGCAATATATATCGATCTAAAATTTGGTTATTATTTAAATCTTCATCTTCTTCCAAAATATTATTTCTATTTTTATCTTCACCATCATACGCTTTTTGAGCCCAATCATAATTAACATATAATTTTTCTCTTCTATTTGGAGAGTCACCACTCACTCCATCATCCCACATTGCACAAACGACAACAAAGGATATACTACACGAATCTCCTGGCTCTAAAGTCCACATAGTTGTATCAGCATTCGCGATAGATCCGATCGGTCCAGCAGAGATTAAAAACAACCAGCTACTTTCTAATGCTGGGTAACCTTCTGCTGTGTATTCTGGTCCGGTTCCTCTGGGAACAGAGGAAGACATTTTCTCATATCTTTCATTATCGTTAATAGGCATACTGTAGGCGGGAAAATTACTATTACTAGAATTTGTCCAAACCCACTGATTATACTGTGATTTTAGATGCTTCATATCTATACTAGATCCTAGAACAGACATTCCAAGATAAGATTCTGCCCAACCATCATCACCATCTGTATCGTATTGATAGGCTATATTCCGGTTGAATCCCGCAAGATCGATGGATTCATCATAGCCATTTAAATTATCATACCATGTAAAACCTCCTCCTGGAGAGTAATAGTCTGTATAATTAAAATTTGCGATTGATGGATCGACCCATATCCCAGCATATAAATCATTAATTATATTTTCAGAATTATTTTTAAAAGTATAATTTAAAATTACAAATGCATCAGCATAGGAATAATTCCAGGCATAGCTTTCTAGACTTATATCCAACCCAAGTGGATTATGATTTGGTATCCCTAGGTTATCAGAGGGATCCTCTCCATAATCTTTAAAATCGATGATCATGTCTTGGTGGGATACCGCTTCCGGAGAAAAATACTTGGCCATCGAGTCTTGAGTCGTGGAAGCGATTGAAGATTGAATCGTTATGGGTGACTTCGGAAACAACTCAAACCCTTCATTCCCAGCTTCAAAAACTCCATCGACGATCGAGGATGAGACTCTCCTTTCGCCATTAACGATTCCTCCAACCCATAAACCAGCATAGGAAAAATGCTCTATTTGTTCACGCCCAATCTCAGTTTGCTGCTTATACTCGCATGACGGGTTTATACTTCCATCTTCCATACGATTCCAACCATTACCAATGATTCCAAAATTAGTGATCGTCAATCCAAGATTTCCAACAGATGTGTACTTATCGTATTCATCATCCGCTAATTGGCCAAAAAGATAAGATATCGCTCCCAAGAATAAAACTAAAAATTTCATTTATTTAAGTAAAACAACTTTTCTAATTATAGAATTATTGACGTCAGACAATCTAAAAAAATAAACTCCGTTCGCTTCTTTTTTTGCATCCCATGTAAAATTATATGCGCCAAGAGAGGTCCATCTATTTTCAACGGATTTGATTAGATATCCATTGAGATTAAAAATTTCAAGCTTGAGATTCTTTCCCGAAGAGTTTTGAATTTCAACCATAGTGGAAGGGTTAAAAGGATTTGGATAGGCATGAGATAAGCTAAAGCTCATTGGTAAGTCCATTGAATGATCAGTCTTTAGAGTTCCATTAAAAGAGATACCTGGAGTACCAAAATCACCATCTCCATAAGTACTTGTTGCTGAAAACCAATTAAAATTGTCGTTATTGTTTAGATTTAAATCATGTATTTCGATAGAGGATCCACTCAAGATTGGCCATGAGTTTGTATATTGTACTTCATCAATTATTTCGCCCTCCACATTCATAAGAAGTATCGCGTCTTCCGAATTAGAAAATGATATCCCTTCATAAACATAATCAGAGATAAGACCACCATTTATAGAGAAATCATTATTTCTAGACAAAACAATATATTCTCCTGGAGATATAAGAAGTGTATTACCAATATTATTAATTATATGTCCATTTTCGTCACCATCCTTAATAGTCCAGCCCTGTAAATTAATGGTCATATCCGTCATATTTACAACCTCAAACCATTCGCCATAAGAGTCTGATACCGCTGAAGGATTTATCATTATTTCTGAGATAACAATACTAGAATCACCATAAACAAGATCATCAAACCAAACATCCATATATACAGGTAAATGATCAGAAGCAGAGTGCAAAGCATTCGCAATCTCATTACTCACGGCTGAATTATTACCATTATTTATAGCATCATTAAAATGATTTCCATCATTTCCAAGGACTTCATACGTATCTTCCATGTAATGAACATCTGATTCGGTTGAAAGCATTGATTCAGAAATAAAAAGCCAGTCAAATCGGTCGTCCATTCCTCCATTCGCTCCACCACCGAACTGAGTTGTTCTTGGTGATTGAGTATGGACATCAGCAAAGGAACTATTATTATGCCAGTTCCCAATTCTGTTGATTGGATCAAATAATTGACCTTGAGAGTTTTCACCTTCCGACGTAAGCATATCAAACGCCGGCTCTGAATTTGAATTATTTGAATAAATATTAAAATCACCTGCAACTATAAACTTGCTATTTGGATTCAGATTATTAAGATGATTTCGTAAAACAGTTACTTCTTCTAATCTCTGTACAGCATTGCTCGTTCCTGAACTCGCTTTCAAATGTACTCCATAAATATTGAACTCAATTCCTGATTGATTATGCATCATTGTCCATTCAATAACATCTCGAGTACCAGAAGATTGTGCTGTATTTATAGCATTGGTATTAATGTAAGTAAAATCTTCATGTTTAAAGTATAATGCAATATCTTGTTGAGCCGTTTGATTAATAAATGGAGCTCCTAACCAAGAGCTTGGCTCTAGAACTTCTAAAACATGATTCTTAAAATTATCATACCCCGTTTGACTAATAATTTCCTGAGCAACTATAAGATTAGGTTCGATTAATTCTAGAATAGATATATAATTTTCTTCACGTGAGCTATCGTCAGAATAATTTAATATGTTGTACGTTAGAAACCGTGTTGTTGAAGCATCTAAAGTTGCCACTAATAATAGTAATGATATAATTTTCATTTAAAATTCCATATAGGCTTCTATTCGACCTGTTTCTAAATCATTATTATTTTTGATTTTTATTTGTTTAAAATGTTTTAGGTTATTCATTTGATTTTCATCTAGCAATTCAAGGTGCTCTAAAAGTTTCATTGTGGCTATTGGTAATGCTCTAAAATTACCGTCTAAAATTTTAATAGCGACTCCTATACAACCACGGTCTTTTGTCTTTATAGAGATACCTCTAACGGATTCGCCTCCTACTTTTGTTACGCCTCTTCCTTCAAGCGCTTGAATAAATTGAGAATCAAAATGATTAGTACCACCGACAAGGTTCGGGTGAGAAGTCATTGCATTATAGACTCTATTCAGTTCACTTAATTCACCTGAACCTAATTTCTGAAATAACCTCGCTATTGTCTCTAATGAAAAAAATGGCGTTGGAGCAGAGCATCCATCTATCTCCAAAGGTATACTTTGCTGATCAACTAACGATTCAATATAGCTTATAATTGTTTTTTGAACTGGATGATCTTTTTTGATATAATTTTGAGTCCCTTTACCTAAGTATTGTGCAAGGGCCAACATTCCTACATGTTTTCCACTACAATTATTATGCAATGCTTTTGCCTGAAAACCATTTTTTATCATATCATTTCTAATCGCTTTATTTGAAGGTAAATGCGCACCGCACTCATAATCTTTGTTCGAAAGTCCAATTTTTTTCAACATAGACTCTGCTGTATCAGTGTGTATTTTTTCACCCGTGTGAGATGAACACATCAGAGCTAATTCTTGATCATTAAAATTAGCAATATCTACGGCTCCAGACTTCACGGAAGCTGCGGCTTGAAATGGCTTTAGCGCAGACCTTGTACAGGTTAAATATTGAGGATCCCCAGTGGAAAAAAAAACTTCTCCTTTTTCATCAACTGCGACAGCAAACCCCACATGGATACTCTCAGTTAAATCGCCGCGAGTGACCCGACATAGTATAGGCATTAAATTAATTCACCATTTTGGATACAAAATCAAACTTAAAGCCATTTTTCTTTAGTTCGGGTATCTCTTTTGCAAGAACATTCAAAGTCTTTCTTTTAACATGGCCAATACCTATTGAAAATCCATCTAATTCAGCTTTCCGTACTAACTTCTGCAGTTGTTCTTTAATCTTTATCTCATTGTCTTCATTGTCTAAAAAGATATTCCTTTGAGCTGTCGGTACACCAAAAACTTCCATTGTATTAACAATAATTGTTTCAACAGTTGTACGGCTATCTAGGAAAAAAAGGCCTCTATTTTTAATTACTCTTGCAACATTTGACATAACATGTTGATCCGCTGAAGCTTTTGAGCCTTGGTGGTTATTCATACCTACAGCCATAGGTATTTGATTAAAAGCATTACTCAGACGTCTTTGGATTGTATCATTATCCATAGAAGTCATTAGGACGAATTTTTCTTCCCCATATGTTTTTCCAGTATTTTCCATTGGCATATGTACAATCACTTCATAACCAGCATCTACAGCTTTTGCACCAAATGAAGTGCTATAGTTGTGACCTGGAATAATCGCATATGTTAAGTCAGCATCTATTTTCAAGAATCCATCAGAAATTTCATCATTCCGATAACCAAAGTCATCGATAACAATTGCAATTCGTCCTTTAAAAGGAGCTTCTATTTTTTCATCGACTAGAGGTTCTTTTACAATTATTGATTTTTCTTGATCCGTTATTTCTATTTTTTCTTTTTTTAATATCTCTTCGTCTACACCAGAGACCTTATCATCCATTTTTTTTAAGATTATTAAAAGAATCACAATTATGATCATTAATAGATAGATGATTGGTGTCTTTAAATCTAGTTTTTTCATGGTAATAAAATATTAAGAGAAATCATATGCGGGTTACCTAAATCCTGAGTCCCAAATCTTATTCCATAACCAATTTTAAGCGTCTTTGCTTTTATTGAAAATCCAATTGATGATTCAGAAAAAGAATCTGAGTATAAAAAGCTTGTATAAAAATCTAAAAATGTCCACTTAAGCTGATTTCCAATAATATACTGGATATTGGTGGGCTTTTTATCCCAATCGATTGATCCGAAGACAGTATTTTGATAACTATTAAATTGGAGTTCTTTTGAAATTGTACTTATTAATCGTTGAGGTAATTTGACTTTTTCAGTTATCAGATTGTCCATCCTTCCTAAATTCTCCAAAGATAGACCAATTTTAAAACCGTTATTTAGATTGTAATTACTACCTAAGCTTATTGAAAACCCACTTGTTTCTTCGGTGTATAGACCTAATCTGATATGGGATAGCATAAATCCAAATTTATATTTTTCATTACTAAAAGAAAAACCAGTATTGAAGGAAATACCATATGAGCTAAAATAGGAAAGGGGGTCATCTTGTGGCGTATTCTCTCGGTATTCAAAATCTGTTAAGCCTGAATATTTAACACCAAAATGGACGATTTTATTATTAAAAGACTGATTAAATCCTATGTGCATTAAGCTTACATCACCAAGCCAAGAGCCTCTATTTAACATCAGGTTTGACTGATTTTTTTCTGCTGTAAAAAGAGCGGGATTTACGGGGAACATTCCAGGTAAAGTTGAATGATTACCTATTGCTAACTGCTCAACCGAACTGGGAAGAAATAAAAATTTAGTCCCCAAACCATATACCGGAAGACTGATTACTATTGATAAGAATAAATTAAAAACTAAATGCATAAGAAATCGTATGAGCTGTTTGAGATACCCAATCCATAGAAAAAGCATAATCGATTCTAGAATCTTTTTGTTTAAATAAACGATACTCATATCCAGCGCCAAATCCTATTCGACCATTGCCATATCCACCGCGGAAAAAGTATTGCTCTAAAAATCCATATTCGACGCCTAGCCTTGGGAGTAGACTTGAAAATGTTTTGTGATTTGTAATAAGACCAACATCCCCAACAATCGATAAACCTTTATTAAAGAATCTTGATCCAATTCGATATATGATTGGGAAATCTTCTTTATAGGGTCCTCCTTGGGTGTAAATATCATTCGTATCCCACTGATAATTAGAGCTTAAATCTTGGATAACAATTCCTAAGGTATTGTATCTCCCTGTTTTAATCAGAAGGCCAATGTCGAACCCTATACCAGAACCAGATATTTGATCACTCTCAGTAATGGGAAGGTCATATTTTAATAATTTAAAATTTGCACCAATAGATAGCCATGGCATAATCCGTTGAGCAAACGTAATTATGAGTGCATTTTCACCTGTTTGCATTTTAGAAGACTTCATCCCAGTACTAAATCGACCTTGAATATCACTGACACCAGCAAATACCCAAGCAACCCCAATTCCAGCAGTTGGAGGTAAAGACATTGCAAAACTATTCGCAGCTAACCTTCTATCAAGAGAAAGGTTTGTATAAGAACTTCCAAAGTGTCTATCAATTAAAAAAGCGGCCCAGGCTGGGTTATGAAATGTTGCGAAGCTTTTATCCAACTCAGCAGTAAAGCCTCCTCCCATCGCGATTGAACGTGCGCTAATGCCCATTCGTAAAAAGGATCCGGACCTGGAACCCCAGTCTTGAGAGCTTGCCGTCGCTAAAAAAAGAACTATAAAAATAATTTTTTTCATTACTTCACTACAATCAATTTATCCCAAAAATCAATCGGGCTTGAATTCAAAGAAGGTGAATATTTTAATTTAACAAAATAGACACCATTATCGACTAAGTTACCATTAAGATCTTTACCATTCCATTTTAGAGCGCCATTATAACTATTTAAATTAAAATTCTTTTCATATACTTTTTCCATAGCAAAATTGTAAATATTTAACTCAATTATTGTATTAATTATTTCCCCTGTATGAAATCGGACATAACCTTCACCATTTAACTGGTTATGATTTAAAGGCGAAAATGGATTTGGATAAGCATAAAACTCTGCCGCATCGTAATCTGTTTGAAAAATACTCCAACTTGAACCTTGTAAGTCAGATGAAAGAGCGGCGCCATTACCCGTCCCAATCCATAAACTTGGGTTCTCCTGACGAGTATCTAATACTGAAGTATAAACAATATCTGTTAAAATTTGACTTTGAACCATAAAAGTAGTGTCAACTGCAGGTGCAAACTTCGCCCAGTTTTCACCATCATAGCTTTTCCAAAGACCTGATTGGCTAGAAGCCAAAATAAGTGAGTCTTTAGAAAAAATATTATAAATACGTTCCCCCAAAAGAGCCGTATCCCAAGTAAGGCCATCATCTCTTGTATAACTAAGCCCTCTCGTCTCATTTGGATTATCAGCATTCATTGTTGCCGCCCAAATCGTTGTTTTTCCTTGCCATTCTTGCTTGGCTATACCTACAACAAAATTTCCAGAAAGGTTATGACTTTCGTAAGAATAGTGTTCCCACTCTATACAGTTTAATAATTGTTGATTCCCATCATCTAATTGAACCCATTCATCGATAATGATTCCTTTATTAATCCCATTGGCTGTTCCGGCCCAAACAGTATCTCCATAAGCAAGAACGGAAAATGCTTTGTGATTATGGTTTCCGCCATCAGCGGGATCTCGAGGATTCAAATAGTAATTGGAGAGTACTGGTCTACCAAATGCATCACTTTCATCAAAGCCATTGCAAAGAGATAGAGAATCTTGATTATCCATTGGTAAAGGCACATTTTCCCAATTCCCTTCCTCCATATTATATCTTCTTAGTCCTCCAGCCCAGCTTGCTATCCACAAATATTGGCCACTAATATATGAGTCATAGGTAACATTTGCTTCCGGAACGGTGACAGGTAAACACCGATAGAAACCCTCTCCAAATGGTTTTAAGGTGTCCACTTCTAGATCTACTGGCTGTTCAAAATAATTCCAAGAAATCCCACTTGTATCTTGTGCATTATAGGATATCACCAAACCATGTCCAACTTGGATACTTCCATTATCTCCTGAAAATGAGACCGCTAAAGTATCCCCTTTTACTGCAATGGCAGGAATACCACCTAATGGCAATAACTCAGTGGTTTGTTGATTAACTAAAGAATCTTCCGTTGATAAAAAAGAGAAGACTTGATTTCCGTTATGTAATGCTAGTCCTTGTCCAGTACCAAACCATGTTAGCGAGTCACCCATAAGTTTTATTTCAGCAATAACATTACTTTTCAAGCCATTATATAATGAAGTATCATAGGAGGATGCTTTTAGACTATATCTCGTTGGAGATTCAGATTGTCCAAATAGAAAAGAAGACAAAAGAATAATTACTATTTTTTTATTGAATGATAATTGCATGTTCTATTTCATTTGAATAATCATTTGAAAGGTCTTGAGATAAAAATCGCCAGACAAAGTTTCCTGCTTTTGTTTGGAAACCTGGATCCGTAAAACCTGTACCATAGATAGGTATTCTAAAGCTAAAGATACCATCACCTTTTACCTCATCTCCACTTGTGAAATTTGGCTCATATAAAACAACACTACTTCCATCATCATATAAATAAATATAGTCTCCTTTATTCATTGCTGAGTCACCATCAACATGATAAGAAGTAAACCCAACCCATTTAATAGTTTCAAGGCCATCAACGTCAACAACTTCTGCACTTACAGTTGCTAATATAATAGTCGCATCTGAAGGTCTAATAATTGTATCTGGAGCATTAATAGATAATACCCTTGGAATAATATTTCCAATTTTTGTTGAATCTTTGAGAATTAAAACTTCAGAGCCATAAAATGCTTTATAATCAAAATAAACATAGCCAGAATCGTTATTAAGAATATTTTGAATATTTGAAACTTCGTTAGGAATTTTTAAAGCATGTAAATTATCACCTGTTATTATATCTCCTCTTGTACCGTCATCGTATAACTTTAAAATATCTTTAGTATTATTTTCACTTATTCCATACCATTCAACGAAAGCACTATCAAGGTTATTTCTTGAAAACATTTTTTCAAAATATGCAGCAAAATATAATTTGTTTACATCTTGATGAAAAGTAAACTGTGAATTTGAAATAAAAACTAACTCGTCATCATTTTTTCCCTCATCACAAGAAAATGAAAAAAGAGTAATTAAAATTAAAAAGAATATTTTTATTCGAGCCTGGTTAGATAATATCAGAATCAAAAGGTTCCCCAGTCTTGCTCTTCTCTATTATAAATATAGTCAACCATTAGTCGTCCAACTTGCCCCAAACTTTCCGAGCTACAGTTTTCAGGGATATCATCCATTGTATGCCAAAAATTAGCATATGAGCTTGGATATTTAAAATCAATTAAATCAATCGCTGGTATTCCAGCAATTTCGTAAAGAGGCACGTGGTCATCGTAGATTGCAAATTGGGGAGTAATATCAAAAGCATCAAGCCCTAAGTCTTCCGCCCTACCCCATAAATAACGAACGAGCTTTGGATGGTACTGTAATGAGTATTTTTCAACTGGAAGATGTAATTGCTTATCCCCTACCATATCTAAGTTTATAGCCTCATTTGGTTTTGGTATTGGAAGGTTTTTAGCGAAGAACCGTGAGCCTTGACAATAAGTCACATTTTCTCCGGGTATACCCATATCTTCACCATCAAAAAAGACTAAGTTAACTCCTATAGCAGGAGCATTCTGTGACATAATTTTAGCAAGTTCTAGTAAAATAGCAACACCCGATGCGCCATCGTTTGCTCCTATAATTGGCTGATTCCTATCTCTACGGTTTTCCTCTTGATCAGCCCATGGACGTGTATCCCAATGGCATGATATTATCGTTTGAAAATCAGCATCAGGATTAAATCTTGCGATAACATTCTGTAAATCATATCTATTGTTTCCTCGCTTTTCTTGATAACTGAAATCTTGTAGAATGATTTCATCGGCATATTGGCTTAGCTCATCAACCATGAAATCTAGGCAGGCATAGTACCCTTCAGACCCCGGATTTCTGGGTCCAAAGTCACATTGTTTAACGAGGTATTCAAATGCGCTATCTTCATTGAATTTTGGATTACTTGAACCGCAACCGATAAGAATAATCAATGATGAAATAAGTATATTTTTCATTTTACCCTGAAATTGCAAGGTTGACGTCAAATCCAAAATCTCTGTCAATCTTTTTACCTGTTGTTCTCGTATCACTTTCACGATATTCATATCGAATTCCACCACTTACTTTTGTTGAAAATTGGTAGGACATTCTCAGTCCTGTTTTCCAACTCTTTGAAAAAGATCCAACTTCTAAATTAATTTTATCACCCGAGCGCTGTTCTTCGCTTTCATTACGATCATAATTCATTGTAAAACTTATGGTATTATTTAGATTAAGATCTCCATAAAACGGAACAGGAATATTTATTCCACCTCGATGGGTATATGTACCCGTTGAAGTATAACTATTGTCATTTTGGATAGTCAAACCACTGGGTGATTCATCAAGCGATTTATTTCGATTGTGTCTAAATGTAACTGAAATATTTTTTTTCAAAGTCATATTCATACCAAACAGTGGTGCAAAATTTCTATTTACTCTAGAAGACCGTTCATATTCTTTATATTTTTTTGCGAATACACCAAAATTTAAAAAATTCATATTCTCAGGTGAAATATCTTCAAATTGCCAAGACCTTGTTTCTTTACCTGAATAACTATGTTCTAAAGAAGCAGATTTAGCAATGAATTTAATCAAAGGCCATTTTTCTAAACCACTTAGCCTAAAGCTCCACCCGGGGAAAGGTAGACCTTTATCAAAGAGCTCTCCAGCAGGTAAATAATCTCTTGTCATAGAAAGTTGCTCCAGCCCTGAACTCGCTATAGTCGTTGTAAAGTTTTGAGAAAAATTAGTACTAATCGTAATTGCCCTTGTCAATTTAATTCCACTTCTTATAGATCCATCTCTTTTATGGTCCCACGTTCCAAGATTACTTCCTACCTCATCAGACTGATTTAATCCATGGTTTGGCAACCAGCCAAACTTATAGCCAATTGGGACTTCTCCTATTATTTGGTTATCAGACCTATTTAAATTCTCATTATAACTTACAGAAATTGGATTAATTTTTTTAAATATACCATGAACAACGTTTAATGGGTTAAAAGCTGTTTTCTTTTTGTTTTTATTATCCGAATCAGCTTCAGATACTTTTCGATTTCGAGATCGTGCGCCACGTGTTCTGGAATTTCCTGTCTTTCCCCTCGATTTTGATTTAGGCTTATATATTAATTCAAAAAGTTGACTTGGCGTTAATGTAAAGTTTGAACCAAATCTTAATTGTGTACTTATGTTTTGACCTTCTCGAGTTAAATCATCGGACCAACGAAAATTAGCGGTATAATTAAATGAAGGCTTTAACCATTTAAAGATACTAGGACTATAAGCAGTATTAAAACTTTCAGTTTGCTGAGTGACAGTACCCGGGTCTAATTCTTTAACAGCAGTCCAAAGATACCCTCTATAATCATTTAATTTACTCTGCCCGCTCCAACTATATTTGCTTGATAACGTGTTTGTTAGTTTATAATCAAGGTTAAGGGATCTATCTAAACCAAAGTTATACGTTTCGGGACTTTTTACTCCACTTCTTGTTTGATTCCAAGTCAACTTTTCATTTATATTAATTCCAGTTTTAAATATTGAGGGTGTATAGTAAATATGTAGATCACTCAACGGCTCACCAACCAATGGATAGTTTTTAGCCCATAAAAATGGTTTTATATAATTATTTCGCCCAAAAGGAACATTATAAGCAAATTTCCCAGAGTAATTTTCAGACCATTTTTGACGGTAGGTCACATCTGAAGAACTCGATTGAGAAGCACTAAAGTTTAATGAGATATTATCGATTGTATATTTTAAAAATTGATTATCGGATTTTCCTGTTTTCTTAATAGATGTGCTTAATGACACAGAATTACTTTTTATCATTATTGAATCTGGAATACTTTCTTGACTCACTAATCGGTCTTCCCCAGAATAATATTTTGGTTTACTCTGATTTTGAGTAAAAGAGCCATTAATAGGTATTGAGACACCCCATGAATTTGGTAAGAACCTATCAATATCTAGTTTACCATTCATATTCAAATTTTCAGATGTATTATTTGATTTTGAAAGCCTTTCTTGTAATCGATGATAATCAGCATCTTGGCGACTATAAACAAACGTCGCCGACCCAAGATCTGACAACTTCAAACTTGATTGAACCCGCATTGCAACACCTTTCTCTTTTTTCACCCCACTTAAACGAAGTTCATCTATCCATAGTTCTCCGCTAATCGGGTTCTCACCAGTATTTTTAACACCAAGAGAAAAATATTGAAGTCTATTTAAAGCAGGTTTTCCAACAATTTTTATTTTTTTACCTGTCGGTTGGCCTAGATCATCAGTAAAAATATATTTTCTAACATTCACTGAATCTAACAAAATATCAGTCTCACTATTTTTTTTAATTTTTGATATATCAGCCTCTTTCAGAGCCGTGAGCCAATTAAGATCAATTTTAAAACTATTTCTATTTTCATCTTCATCCCAACCATTGTAAACAGGCTGAATAATTTCATAATAATCACCACCTAAACCAAATTTCAAAGAGAGCTCCACATCTGTTTCTGAAAATGTAGCCCATGGAGTATTTCCATAAACATACATTTTCATATAATCGTATGTCATAAAACTTCTTTTTTGATTATCATTGAGAGTATATAAAGTTTTTTGTGCTAATCCGGTATGCTTTGATGGTAATTGATCAAATTTCAATACTAGAGATTGTTCTTTTGATCTAATTTCATTTAATTGGTCATACTCTCCTTTAACACCTTTTGGGGGAATATAATCAGCATTATCTTCTGTATTAATTACAGCAACTTGAAATTGAGGACCTTGATTTTCTAAAGAGCTAAAGGCTTCAGAGGTAGAATTATTATTTAAAGAATAAATCGTAGAATCTTGGTCAAGGATTCCTATTTCCTGCCATTCATTTCCAACAATTTCCATTTTGGCTATTTGCAATTGTTTTTGAACTGAGTCAATCCCTGTAACGGCTAATCGAACATAACGGATTTCATTCCACTCTATGTTTTGAACTTTTTTAAAACTAGATAAAGGAATTCTAAATAGTTTCCAATTAGTTGGAACTCCATCTTTTTCAGTAGCCCCAGCTAAGTAAGTTGTATCGGTTAACATGAAATCAGCGGAAAAATAATCATTAGATTTATCTAAGAATGTTGACCTATCTAAATCTTCTGTGTCTGGATACTTACCTCCTTCTTGAATTCTTGACCCTGTCCCATTTGATTCAGTTCCATTAGCATTAGAATAATTAGAA
Organism: Fidelibacterota bacterium; assembly: GCA_028338895.1. Taxonomy (GTDB): domain Bacteria; phylum Fidelibacterota; class Marinisomatia; order Marinisomatales; family UBA1611; genus JAOLAV01. Next base: position 12,691 of record JAOLAV010000011.1, on the reverse strand, counting down.
CTTCCAGCCTCATAATCCCAATTATCTCCATTTGGATCATTAATATCGACATCAGAGGATCTATTAATAAAGAATGAATCACCTTGATAAAACAGATCGCTGTATAATCCATTTTCCAAACAGCCCCCCCATCCATCTTCAGTTTCATCAAAACAACCATCAAGGCCAGTATCCTCGTTGTCCTCTAAAAAGCCATTACCAAGAGTCAATCCTGCTCCAGGAATATCTTCTGTATTTAATTGTCCATTCCCATCTTGATCTTCTGATATTTTGCCCATATCAATATGAAGTCGCCCAGAACTTCCTTTCACCCAAATTTCAAAAAACTTACTTTGAATTTGATCGTAATCGCCAGTATAAAGTGACGTTGTAACCCCAACCCAAAGAGAATCTGGATCTAAGCTTCGTTGAAACTCTTTTGACTTATATCTTAGAATAAGGACATCAGTTGTTTCATTTCCAGCTCTGAGAGAAGTCGACTGGTTGGGCCAAATCTCTTTTGTTCTAACAGGGACATAAGGATTAAACCAATTAAGCTTTCCTCTATTTCTTTGTTTGTACTCCTTGTTAAATGTAGAGTCAATATAACTATATTTTAAGGGCGCTGATGATGCTTTCCAAAATCGACGCTGTATCGATGGAGAGGTTGTTCTTTTACTACCTTCAAAATCATCAATGAAGGCAACACCATTTGGATCACCAGTTTCATTATTGCTTATTGAATTTGGATTTGGAACAACTTGAGCAATCTCCCCTTCAAAAGATAAAGAAGATAATTTGTCCGCTTCTATTAATGGCATTTTATCTAATAATCGCGTAAACCCTTCCATCTCCCATTCATACCGACCATTTAGATCCCAAATAAAATTACGAGTTGGCTCATATCCAACTTCAACTTTTTCATTAATAATTGATTGATTAAAATATAATGCGGTAACCCCTATAAATGAATTTGGTTTTCCTAAATTCATTTGAGCTCTAGTACCAAAAATAGTTTTTTTATCAAAAGAGACTAGTTCATGCTTATCATAATTAACTTTTAGTTTTGCATTTGGATCGTTCGCAGCATCACCCAAAAGCACAATTGTTCCTGAGAAATAATCAATATTATAATCAAGACCCCTTTTCAAAGTGATACCATTTTGAATTACTTCTTCGCTACCTTCAATAAGCATAAAACCTAAATTAATGGTTGAACTCTGATTTGTATAGGCAGCTTCTATTAGCCAACGATGATCACCATTAATTTCAGAGGAGGAAGATGAAGTATAAAGAATACCGGCCCCTAATTGACTTTTTAATTCTTCAACAGTTTGACCACCTTCTAAAGAATCAACTTTTGCAAATGGGTGAAAAGCAGGGAACATTAATTCCCCATCTCCCATATTCATGATGTTAGCCATCTTCTTGTCTATTATTTCATCATAGCTTCGATTTCCGTTCTCATCTAAGCTGTCTAAACCAAAAAGAGTTATAAAAGGTAGACTTGAGGCTTTATCTCGATCTGAAACTGGCGTAGCATTTTTATTATAAATCTTTAATTCAAACCCATCTGGATTAATTTGCGAAGTTCCTAAATAATATACATTCTTAAACATTAATGGCCATGTGGAATGGCTCGGATAACTATTCCGCGGCTTAAGCATCATCAGAGCTAGGTTTGTCCCAATTGAATCAGGACCAGATCCAACTTCCATAATAATTTCGCCTGTTTGTCTATTTGCGATACTAAAAGTACAGCCTAAAATATCTTGTGAAATTTGCTCTCGAACTCTAATAAAACCTAAATCAGGACTAACGTAATAGTTAGTCCCTTGCTCTAATCTAATAAAACTACCTTCCTCATTTTCATCAATAAAACTAGTGGTATCTGATGGATCTACAAACGCCATACCAGTCATAGCATTTGGATCATTAATATTTATAGATTTGTATAATTCAAAGTTTTTTATTACAACATCTCCAATCTGATGAAGGCCATTCTTAAGAGGATAAAATGGAGGAATAGAAAGATTCTGGTCTCCATCACGAAACCAAGGATGAATAAAAAAGTACCTGTTTTTCATCCAATCTACATCTCTTATTTGTTGCTTGCTACTTTGCCCCCCTCCTTCCCATTCCGATTGTTCTTTTTTTGACTTTTCTATAGATGCTATCGTTGTAACATCAATTGGGCCTAACTTTGAAATCGCTTTAACTCCAAACAAACCCTGATTTTTTCCGGAAAAAGTGACATACTTTGTCGATGGGAGAGAAAGAGAGATATTCCCCGCTTCAACTTTTTGAACAATATCATCTTCATAGCCCTCATAAGAAATTCTAATATTATTTTCCCAATCAAATTGACGTTCTGAATCTTGATCCATCGAAACCGTTATACGGTCACCAATTTTACCTTGTATGTTTAAATTTTGTTTTTGATCAAATTCAAGGTGAGTATTTTGTGTTTGGTTTAGAGTAGAGCGGACTAACTCTTGGTCTTGGAATACCATCTTACCATTGATATTTACATTACCACTTACACGTAAAGAAGCTCTACCAAGTCTGCCTATATCTACACCAACAACCTCGAGCATCTTCCCTCTACTTCTACGTGTATCATTTTTATTCTCTTTATGCATTATCTCAAGAAATTTTATATGCCATTTTTGTCGATGCAAACTTTTAAAATACCATTCTAAGTTTGAAGTAAAAGGTATCTGCAACCTTACATTATCAATTGTCTCATATATTGTAATTGTTTTCCAATCCCATGAGACTTTTATAATCTCTTTCTTTGAAGTAAATGGAGATTTAATAATTCCTATTGGAACTAGAAGGGAATCAATTGGTTTTATTAAAGAATATGGATGCCTAGGGAATGGGTCGTAAACAAAAAGAGATTTAGGGAGAAAATCTGGCTTTACAACACTTTGAAATCCCGGATCAATTAATGGGGTATTCATTTCAGCGATAAGGTACGTAATGGATAAAAATATCCACAAACAAAAAGTTCTCTTTTTATTTTGGCAAATTTTATTTTTTTTAAAGTAGATCAAATATCGTCTTAATTAAATTAATATCACTTTATTCGATAGAGCCTCCTTTTTTAAAATATTTATTTAATTGTTGTACCATTTTCTCCAGAGCTTTTGCTCGGTGACTAATTAGGCTTTTTTTATCTTTAGACATTTCTGCAAATGTTAGTTTTTGGTCTAATGGTTTAAATATTGGATCATAACCAAAGCCTTTTATACCTTTTACATCTGAAGCTATTACCCCTTCCACAACTCCTTCTTCATAAAGTTCCACACCAAGATGAACAAAAGTAACAACAGTTCTGAAACGTGCTGTTCTTAATTGAGTTGGTACATCCTTTAATTCAGTCAGAAGTTTATTAACATTCTCTTGATAAGTTGCGTTTTCACCAGAATATCGTGCTGAGTAAACACCAGGATCTCCATTCAATGCATCAACCTCTAAACCTGTATCATCAGCTAATGAAGGTAGGCCTGTTATTTTGTAAACTTCTCTTGCTTTTATTAATGAGTTCTCATGCAAGTTTGTTCCTGTTTCTTCAATATCTCCAATATGAGGGAAATTCTCCATGGTTAATACTTCAATATCCATATTAGCTAAAAGAAAAATCATCTCTTTTTGCTTATCCATATTGTGTGTTGCTATCACTATTTTTTTATCTGCAGACATGGTAAAAAACTCGACTTAAAAAGGACGAGAAACATATGTGCATTCTATTAATGAGTCAAGTCCTAAGTGGCTTTTGAATTTTACAATCAAATCTTTTTGTTTTAGTCTTTTGCCCAACTAATTTCACATTGATTTTTAAATATATACTATCATTTTTGTGGCTCGGTAGCTCAGTTGGTAGAGCAGAGGACTGAAAATCCTTGTGTCGCTGGTTCGATTCCGGCCCGAGCCACTTCTCTTTAACTCCCATTATATTAACACTTATGGGAGTTTTTTATTCCCCAAAACACCCCAAAAACAGACATATTTAGGTAGCTTTTTACTACCAGATTACTACCACTTACCGAGGGTGATGGTAAATCCATTCCAACTTTTACTACCATTTTTACTACCACTTATTAGCTACAAGAGTAGAGGATTGTTAATCCTCTGTTCTACCACAAAAGGAGTAATATAATGATTGTAGGATATATTAGAGTATCTACCGACAAACAAGACAATAGTATTCATACACAGAAAGATATGTTGAGGTCTTATTCCAAGATACACGGACTAGAGATAGATGACTTCTTTATTGACTATGGAATAAGTGGTAAAGAGATAACCAAGAGAACCAAGTATAACGAACTAATGGAGTTGGTCGTTGGTGGTAAGATTACTACCATTATTACTACTAGTCTTTCTAGGTGGAGTCGAAACACTTTAGACCTACTGAACTCGATAGATATATTAAAGAAGAATGAGACAGACTTGGTTGTTATTAAGGAGAACATACCTTCACTTAAAACTCCTATGGGAATGTTTTTCTGTGAGATACTTGGTTCTGTTTATTCTTTGGAAAGAAGATTAACAAGTGAAAGAACTAAAGATATTATTCATAACAAAAAAAAGAATAGTAAAGTATATGGAAAAACTCCATATGGTTTTGATAAGATAGGTAATGAGTTAGTTAAGAATGATAATGAAATGAAGGTATTAAGAAGGATTAACAAACTCCGTAGTAAAGGAAACTCTTACCATAAGATTAGTGAGTTCTTAAATAGAAATAATCACAAGACAAAAATGGGTAAGAAATGGAGTAGAGAAAATGTGTATTCCTTGTTAAAAATAGACCGAAATACTATAGGTCTCACGACGAGTAATGGATAAAAAAATGTGTAAGGATACGAACGGAAACTTACAAAATATCAAGAAAATACCTCTGTGTTCTACCTGTAAAAACAGACATATAATACACGAGGACGGATATGAATATCTGGATTGTATGTTATATTTCAAGAAAAGAGATGGAAAGAAAACTACTACCATTACTAATACTGATAAGTTGTAATAACCCATTCATAAGTAATGATTGTGGTTGTAGTATAAATATTTATTCCAACTTACCTACTGATAGTAATGGAGTTTATTTACTAGAGTGGAATGAAAACCTAGTGATGACCTACTCCCATTTATTCGTTAATACTGAATGTGGATTACACACAAAAGTAAGTTGGGATAGTGATTATCAATTTGAAATAGTTGAAGACCAGTGGATATCTCTTATAAATCCATCATCAATGACAAATGAACAAGGTGAAGGAACTATTGTTTATGGTGTTTGGTCACCTTTTATCGGTGAGACAATAACTCTTTATGGTGGGTATGTTGATGATTGTGATAATCATTTTGTGGATAGTGTTAAGGTCTTTGTTCAGTAAATATCGGGATTGAATCCACTCGGTGTTCTATTATTTTTCATCATCAACTTTCTAAGTTCAGGAGAGATAGTTTCCCACTCTTTTTTTAAAACTTTATATGTTTTATTACTTATCTCTAAAGAACCATCGTCAGACCAAATCGATTTAAAAATTTCTTTTTCCCCTCCAACATAAATGATTTCACTTCTTCTTTGTCCGTTATCATACCAAAAAGTCCATAATCCATCTTTTTTCTCATCCTTGAGAGTTCCTTCAAATTTCATTTGTCCATTTTCATACCATTGAGTAACTAATCCATCTTCTTTCCCATCCTTGTAAGTATATTCAGATAGTTTCTTTCCATTTTCATACCAATTAGTAGTTAATCCATTTGGTTCTCCATCCTTGAAAGTTCCTTCAACTTGTTTCTGTCCGTTTTCATACCACCAAGTAGATAATCCATCTTTTTTTCCATCCTTGAAAGTTTGTTCATAATTCTTCTGTCCGTTTTCATACCAAGAAGTAGATAATCCATCTTCTATCCCATCCTTGTAAGTTTCTTCAGATTTTATCTGTCCATTTTCATACCATTTAGTATGGAATCCATCAAATAACCATTCCTTGATAGTTACTTCAGATTCCTTCTGTCCATTTTCATACCACCAAGTCCATAATCCATCTGTTCCATCCTTCCAAGTTCCTTTAGATTTCATCTGTCCATTTTCAAACCATTGAGTAGATAATCCATCTTTTTTACCATCCTTCCAAGTTCTTTCAGATTTCTTCTGTCCATTTTCATACCATTCAGTATGGAATCCATCTCGTTCCCCATCCTTGTAAGTTCCTTCTTCTTTCTTCTGTCCATTTTCATACCAACGAGTATGGAATCCATCTGGTTTCCCATCCTTGAAAGTTCCTTCACTTTTCATCTGTCCATTATCATAAAACTCTACCTCAAAATTCTCTTTATATACTATCACTTGTGAATAAACAACACCATCATCATTATTAATAATCTGATATCCACCATCCATTAATTCACAACCAACTTCAAGGAATTGATTTACTTCTTTATCAAATTCTTTCTTATCAGATGATTGTATGGTGTGTATTTTTTTAGACATTTAATTATTCCTTCACAGAACCATCTTCGTTCCATTCCTTTACGGAGGTTACTTCTCCCATTTGAAATATTCTCTCAATACATTTTTGTCCATTTTCATACCATTTAGTCCATAATCCATTTCGTTTTCCATCCTTGTAAATACCTTCCCATTCCTTCTTTCCATTTTCATACCAAGAAGTAGATAATCCATCTGGTTTCCCATCTTTGAAAGTTCCTTTTAAATCTTTCTGTCCGTCATCATACCAATTAGTCCCTAATCCATCAATTTCCCCATCCTTGTAAGTTTTTTCAGATTTCTTCTGTCCATTTTCATACCAAAAAGTAGATAATCCTTCAAGTTTCTCATTCTTGACATTTCTTTCACTTTTCTTATCTCCATTTTCATACCATTTAGTAACTAATCCATCCAGTTTCCCATCCTTTAAAATACCTTCTTGAATCTTCTCTCCATTTTTATACCAAGAAGAGTGTAATCCTTGTTGTTCTCCATCCTTGAAAGTTCCTTCATATTTTTTCTGTCCATTTTCATACCAAGAAGTAAATAATCCATTTTCTTTCCCTTCCTTCCAAGTTTCTTCTGATTTCTTCTTTCCATTTTCATACCAGTAAGTGTGTAATCCTTGTTGTTCTCCATCCTTGAAAGTTCCTTCAAATTCTTTCTTTCCATTGTCCAAATATCCTTCTTCCTTAACTTTCTTGATTCCATCTCTTGTTTTTTTATGATAGGTAATACTTTTAATATTCCCATTTTCATAGGTCTCTATTACTTCAGAAAGTTGTTGACCAAACCCAAGTGAAATCAAAAATAATACAGATAATAATGGATGGAGTTTTTTCATTTAATCAATCACAATTACTTGTATCCTGTTCTCCCACATAATCTTCAATACAAGATGGATAAGGGGGACAGAGTTGGTTGTTTGAAATACTAATATAAGTATTATCAACAAGGTTACAGATACTCTCTGGTATTTCTCCTGTGAGTTGATTATCGTTTAAATACCAATCAGTCAGATTCGTCAGATTCCCTATCTCTGGTGGGATGGGACCTGTGAGTTGATTCCACCCTAGACTCAAATTGGTCAGGTTGGTAAGATTACCTATCTCCGGAGGTATCTCTCCTGTGAGTTGATTATCCCATAAATACAATTGGGTCATATTGGTTAGGTTAAACATTTCTATGGGAATAGAACCAGAGAGTTGATTATAGGATAAAACCAAATCAGTCAGATTGGTCAGATTTCCTATCTCGGATGGAATTTCACCTGTGAGGTCATTACTGTATAACATCAAATCAGTTAGATTGGTCAGATTACCTATCTCTGGTGGGATGGAACCTGTAAGTTGATTATTTCTTAAATACCACGTTTTCAGATTGGTCAGATTACCTATCTCTGATGGAATTTCACCTGTGAGGTCATTGTAGGATAAATATAAACTATCTAGATTAGTTAAATTACCTATCTCCGATGGAATCTCTCCAGTGAGTTGATTTTCATCTAAATCCAAATAAGTCAGATTCTTTAAATTACCTATCTCCGGTGGTATCTCTCCTGTAAGTTGATTAATCCATAAAACCAAAGAAATCAGATTGGTCAGATTCCCTATCTCTAATGGGATAGAACCTGTGAGTTGATTATTGTATAAATTCAAACTTTCTAGATTGGTAAGAGTCTCTATCTCTGGTGGAATCTCTCCAGTAAGTTGATTTTCATCTAAATCCAAATAAGTCAGATTGGTAAGATTTCCTATCTCTGGTGGAATGGAACCTGTGAGTCCTCTATTTGATAAATCCAATTCAGTAGTATACTCTATTGAATAATATTCTCCCCATAATTCAACAACACCTTCACAATTAATAAGATCTTGTCCTTCTACATCACCTTCAATACAAGATTGATATGGGGGACAGAGTTGGTTGTTTGAAATACCAATATAAGTATTATCAACAAGGTTACAGATACTCTCTGGTATTTCTCCTGTGAGTTGATTATTTGATAAACTTAGGGAAGTCAGATTGGTAAGATTACCTATCTCTGGTGGGATTGTACCTGTGAGGTCATTGGAGGATAAACTCAAATAAGTCAGATTAGTAAGATTCCCTATCTCTGAGGGAATTGAACCTGTGAGTTGATTAGATTGTAGATTCAAAATAGTCAGATTGGTCAGATTCCCTATCTCTGATGGGATTGAACCAGAGAGTTGATTACTACCTAATATCAAAACAGTCAGATTGGTTAGAATTCCTATCCCTGAGGGAATTGAACCTGTGATTCCACTATTTACTAAAACCAATTCAGTAGTATTCAAGACTGAGTAATAATTACCCCATAATTCCACTTCATAATCACCAACTTCAATATTACTTGTTGATTTATAACCCCATATATCTTCAGTCGTTATTTGATAATACATATAGTTTAAGATAGTTTTAAAATGTGTAGTATCTGTTTTTTCCTCTGTTTCATAAATTAAATTACTATTTGTCATATCCTCTGATAGTGATTCATAGAGTTTGTAAGACTGAAAGTCATCATCATTATTCTGTGACCAACTTATTTGAAAACCATCACTATATGTGATAGGATATAATTCCACAGGTGTCGGATTTGATTGGGTGTTATCTACGGTAAGAACGATGGGTTCACTATCTGTTACGTTATCACTTGTATCATAAGAACGGATTGTAATACTATAACTTCCATTATCAACCAAAGTAGTATTCCAATCAAATGAATAAGGTTCTGTATTATCAGATATATCTGTTGAGACTCCATTTACCCATAATTCCACTTTATCAACACCTTCGTTATCGGATGAAATACAATTAATGGTAACCATCTCTGATACAGTAGAATTAGTTAATGGATAAGAAATAGAAACGATTGGTGGAGTGATATCTACTTCCTCTTCACAACTAAAAACAAATAAACTGATTGGTAATACAATTAACAATAATCTTTTCACAACATTCTCCTTTTAAACTTTTCACAACCCCAATAAATCAAAAATAATACAGATAATAATGGATGGAGTTTTTTCATTTTAATTATTCCTTCACAGAACCATCTTCGTTCCATCCTTTTCCAGAAATCCATTCCCCATCCTTGTAAGTTCTTTCTTCTTTCTTCTGTCCATTTTTAAACCATTGAGTTTCTAATCCATCTTCTATCCCATCCTTCCAAGTTCTTTCGAAACTCTTCTGTCCATTCTCATACCAATTAGTAGTTAATCCATCTTTTTTATGGTTCTTAAAAGTTGATGAATTTTTTAAGGTCCCATTTTCGTATACGAGATACCGACCATGTAATTTTCCATTCTTTAATCCTATTATCATAAGATTATTGTTTTCTTCTGTTTTAGAGATACCTGTAAATGGTTTATTTGTATTTTTTGAAACTATAAGAAAATCTCTACCATCTCTTAACTCTTTTAATTCTTCAAATTTAACCGTGTCTTTGAGACTTCTATCATTGTTAAAATATCTTGAATCAATGTAAATGTCCTCATTATCATAATAGTCTTCGGTTAGTTTTTGTCCATTATCATCATAGGAAAATTTAATTTTCTCTAAAACTTTACTACCATCAAAACTCCCTTCCCATTCCTTCTGTCCATTTTCAGACCAACCAACCCAGTCCCCATTCATTAAACCATCTTTATAATATCCATCAAGTTTTTTATTACCGTTATCATGTAACTCAAATACTTCTCCAGTATATGGTTTTTGTCCATTTACCGTATACAATAATCCACTTCTTTCAATAAGATTTTCTCCATTTACAGGTTCTTTCACACTACCATCTTTATTTAAATAAGAATACTGAACCAATAATCCATTCTCATAGGTTCCTTGATATGATTTCTCACCTGTATCATAATTGGTGAAAACTTCACCTGTATAAGGTTTATCCGAATCGGGTGTATACATTAATTCATCTTTATCAATAAGGGTTTCTTCACTTATGGGTTTAGAACACCCAACTATCAATAACAATGGTAAAACGATTAGTAATAATCTTTTCATAATGAACTCCTTTTATATCTAACAAGTTAGTTAGAAATATCATATAATAGTAATCTCCACATTTTAAGACACTATCTTTAAGAAAGATAAGTCCATCTCCAGTTAGTTTTCCACTTTTAGAAGAGTAATGGTATATAGACCTATACCGACTTACACCCCGAACCCATTTTTTACCCTATACACTTTTATACCCCACATAAAAAAAGTATAGATAATAAATGTCTATTTATCCTCTATGTGTTAATGATTTCAGTAATTAGTTAGATTGTGTAGTAATCGTAATTAACAGGAATTAAGAACAACCCATCTATCCAGTCAAATACGGAGTCTTCCTGTGTTTTTAGTATAAATACTCGTTAGGATTGTTTTAATGGGTGTGTTTGGGATTTTTCATAATATTTATTTACATATGAGTAAAAAGAAAACATTAAAAAAACTGAAATCTAAAACCAAATGGAAAGAGGTTAATGATGGTGTATTGATTTCAGTTAAAAAGAAAAAACACATAACAACTAAACTGAATGAATGGAATAGTCAAAGAACTAATCCACGAAAACAAATAAAAGTAGAAGAATTAAATAATGGTGTCGTCCCCAAAAAGACCTTGGTAGAGATTGGGAAAGGTGGGGACAAAAGAAACATAGACATCTCCCAATACATACTGAAAAAATAACAAGGGTGAATTAAGTAGTAATCTTACATAAGTTTTTTCAGTATAGAGATTGTATCAAAACTAAATAAGATATTTAGATGTGGATTTAACGACTAGAATTAGACAATCTAGTTAGGGGAAATAGTGGTCTTTATATTAAGGTTTTGATGGGGAAGATATACGTTCCTAATACACAAAATAAACAGAGTGTATATGGGTTGTTATTGTCTAATAGAAATAGAATTTAATGAAATCGTTTAGTCGTTTAGTTTAAGTGTCCTACGGACACCATCAACCTTCGGTTGATATTTACTGAGGTGGACAATATAACAATAGACTTGGAGATTATACTTATTACTAGGAGTTGAGAAAATGATTAAAATGAGAAATTTAATACCCGAACAGAATAGTAAAAGTAGATATGAAATACTGATGGATATAATTAGTGATTTCCTAGAACTACGAGATGGATTTGAGAGTAGAATGAATACCATAGAAGAGAAACTACAACAATTAAAACCCGAACTTGATAAACAAGATAAGAGGTTAAATCCTGATAACTTTAAGACAGATGATTACTTACAGAGTAAAGACGATGACGACATTAGATAAAAGAATAAATAAGGTGATGAATGACTTATTTAACCATATGAAGAACGAACAAGAGTTAGACGATAAAAATAAACCAAGACGATACTACTACGACAGAATGGATTGGATAAAAATTAATAAAAGTAAAAGAGATGATTTATATCAGGTTGGATTGGAGAATTTAAGGGTTCTTGTATATCAGTTAGGTTTGTTCCAACAACATATTTTAACTGATGAAGATGGTAATGAAATCAACCAAATAATCACGGAGTAATAATGAAAAATAATGAATTAGAACAACTACTATCAGTACCAAAAGTAATGGAACATTTTGGAATATCTCGTTCCACTTTGTATCATTTAACTAAAACAGAATTACCATATGTTAAGGTTAGAAACAGAAAGTTTTTTAGACCAGATGATATTAATAATTTGATTAAAAAGAATTACCACACCCCTTAATCTCTACTCTACCAACAGATGGGTAAGGTTTATACCATTACTTTACCCATCTTACCCATCAAGGATATTTAATATATCTTTATCTAAAAGTTTTGACTTAAATATATCTTGTCCCATACTTCTAATATCATCTTCAGTTAATCCCTTCTTTAATCTTTTTTTATCACTAATAATGTAGAACTCTACCCACCCTTTTTTGTGTATTGTTCTTCTTATCACACTTCCACCTTCTGTTGTCTTTGTTCCTTCTACACCCCACCATACTTTACCCCTCCAAGACTTAAGAGTTTTTGTTGGTCTTTTTAGAGAAACCTTGGGGTTCATACTATCTGTTATCCTTTGATATTTAGGGATTATATCATTTAACCTTTTAGAATATTTATCTCTTAACTCTGTATAATATTTTATCTTTTTGAGGGAGTTATCATAATGTCTCTTCCAAGTCTTCACCTTACCGAAATGTTGTC
>JAOLAV010000010.1 GCA_028338895.1 Fidelibacterota bacterium | reverse complement strand
TCATATCCTTATTAAACTGAATATCTACATATTCAATAGTATCACCAGCAATAGTGAAAATTCTTCCAGTTGTATTTTGAATTCTTCTTAAGTTCTCTTCAAAGCTCCAACTATAGTGGAAAACTCTATTAAAATCATTATACGCATAATATACATCCTTCAACTTTATTGAATCTCTATCAACAGAATCTCTAGGAATTAAATAAAGATATTCATATCCAATTGAATCAATAAAGCCTTCTCGAGTGTTTCCATCATGATCTACAACCATATGATTAACATCTTTTTCAGATGACTCTGAAAATAAAATTGAAAAAGTAAAAAGGATTATACACCAGATTTGTTTCATAGGCTTAAATTAAGAACCCTTTATGAAGAGTCAAATTCAAGTATTCATATTATTAATCTTTTTGTTTGGTCATGGTTTTTTGATTGCTCAACCAAAATTAAGCGTTGATTTTGGCGTCGGATTTTATGAACCGACACTAACAGGTTTTGACCAAAATGAGAATGTTCAATTCCCGACAAAAACTGTATTTAATCGTAATGTCATGATTAACTGGGGGATTTATTATGAGTTTTTTAATAATGCTCGTATTGGGTACAACTCATTCACATCATTTGAAATTGGTAAAAATGTTTTACTTATTAATTCAGAAGCCGCATTCACAAGATCTATTAAATATAGAATGTTCCCAATTGAAACATATTTTAGATGGAAACCTAAAATTGAGCTCAACTTTACATTGGCTCCGATTTGGGGAAGAGGTAGGATTGAATTAGATACTACACCTGGAGATAAAGAAGAAGATTGGGATTATGTTATTACTAGTTTTGGTGGTGATGCAACTCAAATTACGGATATGGGTGCTACTGATGCCATGCTCAATGATTGGCTCGGTTATTCTAGTATTTTGGGCTTAAGATATTATTTGTCTTCAAGAATGGCAATTGATATCAAAGGTGGCTTTATGAATAACTTTTATAATGAAGAAAACTGGAGAGTTCAGAGGCAAAAAGTCAATGGACCTATAATGAAAATTGATGATTTGCCCATATTTTCTTTGAAGTTTGTTTATGGTCTTAGATGAGATATCTTAAAGTTGTAGTTTTTTCTTTTTGTTTAATCTTTAGTCAAAACGTTGATCAAAAACCGATATCACCCTGTAAAGATCCTTTAATTACACTTGCAGAAGAGGAAGGTATCAAGGCAATCCCTTTAAGAGATATTAGAAGGTTTAAAAAACTATTGGAAGACTGTGAAAGACAGGGTGAAAAAAAACGAATGGAGAGATTGGTCTATAATGACTGGCAGAGAGACTATGAAAAAGCAAAAAAAATGCAATCTTGGAGCTCTACTCATGCAATGTGTGTGTTCGTTTCGTTTGCTTATTTTTTTGCAGGACAAGCTCTAGCGACTGATCCGGGTAAGTAAATAGTTTTATATTTTTTAACATATTTATTTTTTATGTTAAGACTCTAATTTTTGACCTTTATTTTTAAAATCTGTAAATATTTTTCGGGAAACAATAATGATTAAAAACTTTATTACTTTTATTGCTTTAATTCTAATTAGTTGCGGTGGAAATGAAAAAAATAGCTCAGGTAATGTTAAGCTAGATAAAAAAGTTTGGTCAAAAGACTTAGTTACTGCTGCTGAAGAGGGTGGCTATGGATTTGAAAAATTAGCTAAAGATTTAGGCTTCACCACTTATGTTTGGAATGAAAAAACTGACAAAACATATTTTGGAGATCCAAAAGCAAAAAAAGGTGGAACATTAGATTATATTCATTCTTTATTTCCTCGAACAATGAGAATTATAGGACAAAACTCCAGTCAGGTTTTAAATAGTCGAACTATTTCCGCTCTGTGCTATGAAGGGTTGCTAAGCCAGCATCCGACAACATTAGATTTTATTCCAGCACTAGCCTCGCATTGGTTTATCTCTGAAGATAAAATGCTTTTTAAATTTAGAATAAACCCAGATGCTCGCTGGTGGGATGGTACTCCAGTTACAACAGCAGATGTGATTGCGACTTGGGACTTGAGAATGGATGAAACTATTTTATCACCAGCAGAACAAATTACATACGGAAAGTTTGAAAGACCCGTTGCGGAATCAAAGTATATTGTATCTGTAAAAGCGAATTCGATTAATTGGCGTAACTTTTTATACTTTGCGACTATGGCACTTCACCCTAACCATATTTTAAAAGACCTTGATGGAACAGCATTCCTCGAAGAATATGCTTTCTCTGTAATACCCGGGACTGGACCGTATATCATTCGTGAAGAAAATATAAAAAATCAAGAGTCTTATACCTTCGAAAGAAGAAATGATTATTGGGATAAAGAAAGTGCTTTTAATCGATACAAATTCAATTTTGAAAAAATTAAAGTATCGGCCGTTAAAGACAATGACGCGCTCCAATATGAAAAATTTAAAAAGGGAGAGCAAGATTTATTTAACGTCAACAGATCCAGACGCTGGATCGAAGAAACGGACTTTGATGCAACTCAAAAAGGTTGGATGAAAAAGCAGAGAATCTTTTCTGAAAAGCCCGCAGGAACTTCAGGCTATTATTTTAACATGAGAGAGTGGCCATTTGATGATCAAAGAGTTCGTTACGCTTTCTGTTATCTTTATGATAGAGAAAAAATGAATCGCGAGATGTATTACAACGAATATGGTATGATGAATTCGTTGTATTCTGGTACAGTATATGAGAATCAAAACAATAACCCCTTTGCCTATGCCCCTGATAAAGCTATTGAACTTCTTAATGAAGCTGGTTACACAAAAAGAAATAATGATGGTTGGCTTGTCCATGAAGAAACAGGTAAAATACTTTCTTTTGAAATAAGTATTCAGAAAACTAGCGCATACATGGTAACTCCCGTACAACAAATGTTTAAAGAGTATGGAATGGACATGCAAATTAAATTTATCGATTATAACACAATGATTAAAAATATAAATGCCAGAAATTTTAAAGTATGTGTACTGGCATATTCTGGGCTTATATATCCAAACCCAGAAGGTTCCCTCCGCTCAGAGTTAGCAGATCAAAATGATAATAATAATGTTTGGGGCTTCAAAAGCGATCGAGTTGATGTACTCTTAGACGAATATGATATTTGTTTTGATCAGGGAAGACGTATCGAAATTATTCAAGAAATTGACGGAATATTTAGCGATGTTCATCCAATTGCATTTAGTATTGCCAGAAATTATTCAAGGATGATGTGGTGGGATAAATTTGGTTATCCAGAATGGATGCTATCACGTTATGTTGGAGAGTTCTGGGATGCTTTTTATTACTGGTGGATTGATGATGTAAAAGAAGAAACGCTTAAAATAGCAATGGATCAAGGTAAAGAATTACCTTTGCTTGATATAGATATGAAATATTGGCCAAAATACTTGCTAGAAAATAATTAGAATTAAATCTGAATAGTTAATTCATGGCCACTTATTTTTTAAGAAGATTATTACTTATGATTCCAACCTTCTTGGGATCTACTGTTTTAGTTTTTATTATTTTACAGATGGCGCCAGGTGGTCCAATTGAGCAAATAATGCTTCAAATGCAAATGGGTGGTGCATTAGGTGTTGAAGGAGGAGGAGGTTCTTCGTCCTCTATTACTGATGAAGGTATGTCACTACCTCCCGAAGCTTTAAAAGAATTAGAAAGATTTTATGGTTTTGATAAACCTATTTATCAGCGGTACTTAATTTGGTTAGGTGTATGGCCAAGAGAAATAAAACATCGAGATTTTACTATTCCAGTTAATCAGTCATCTTTTGAAAAAAGAGTTGGTAAAAAAGATGGACAAATTTGGAAAGTCGATATTTCTCTTCTAGAAGGTAATAAGCTAATTGTTACAGAGAAAAATCAAAGCACTAAATCTCTCTGGCATGCAAAAGTTGAAGAGATAGACAAGAATGGAGGGCTGAATGGAGTCATCTTTCAAAAAGAATTTTCAGGGATCCTAACTGGTAATTTAGGAAAGTCATACACATACTTACAGCCAGTCACTGAAGTGATGAAACCTCGATTCAAAATCTCTTTATTCTTTGGTTTAACGGGTATTTTAATTTCTTATTTAATTTGTATCCCTCTAGGCATTCGAAAAGCATTGAGCCATGGTTCTGTATTCGACTTCGGTTCGAGTGTTGCTATCTTTATCGCATACTCAATTCCTGGATGGGCATTAGGAGGTGTTCTCCTCGTATTATTTGGAGGTGGGAGCTTTTTAGATATTTTCCCTCTTGGTGGCTTTCGAAGTCCTTCTGAAATATGGGATACCTTAACGCCTTTTCAAAAAATTATAGACCAAATTCATCATATGATTCTACCTGTCATCGCTTGGACGATTGGAAGCTTTGCTACGATGACTGTACTTATGAAAAACAGTCTAATGGAGAATTTAAGCCAGGATTATATTAGAACTGCATTTGCTAAGGGTTTAAGTGAAAAAAGAGTTATTTGGTTGCATGCAATGAGAAATAGTTTGATACCAATAGCATCAGGTATTGGCCATATACTGGGTGTTGTGATTGCAGGGTCTTACTTTATAGAGAGAATGTTTAATATTGACGGCTTTGGTCGACTGGCCTATGAGGCAATTCTATCGAGAGATTATCCCATTACGCTAGGGTTTTTAGTTATCGTCGTTTTATTACGGCTAATCGGTAATATCATTTCAGATCTAGCTCTTGCGCTTGTAGATCCTAGAATAAGATTTAAATAATATCACTTTATGATTGATAAAGAAAAAAACACTTCAATATTTCAGAAAAGATGGCAAAAATTTAAATCTCTCAGAAGAGGTTATTATTCTTTAATTATTCTTTCTACTTTTTACATCTTATCTTTTCTTCTACCAGTTATTATCAATAATAAGGCACTCATCGTAAAATATGACAGTGATTATTATTTCCCTATTTTAAGTGGTTATATTCCTGGTAAAACCTTTGGGCAAGATGTTCCAGGTGAAGCTAAATATAGAATTCTAAAACAAAGCTTTTCTGATGAAGATTCAGGTAATTGGCTCATTATGCCTCTATACCCATATTCACCATTTGAGGATATTACATCTGAAGGTAATAAAATGTATGAATCTCCTTCATCAAAACACTGGCTTGGTACGGATAATACAGGTCGAGATGTTTTTGCTCGGTTATGCTATGCTTTTAATATTTCAATTTCCTTTGCATTATTATTAACGGTCCTTAATTACGTATTTGGAATATTGATAGGTGGTTGCATGGGGTATTACGGGGGCAAATTCGATCTCTTTTTTCAAAGACTCATTGAAATTTGGTCTAGTCTTCCAATGTTGTTTGTAATTATCATTATTTCCTCAATACTAAAACCTTCATTTTTTCTGTTGATCGGAATTTATACACTCGTTAATTGGATAAGTATGACCTATCTAATGCGTGCTGAGTTTTATCGTGAAAAATCAAAAGATTATGTCGCTGCAGCATTAAGTATGGGACAATCAGATTTTAAAGTTATGTTCAAACATATTCTCCCTAATTCTTTAGTTCCTGTTATAACCTATTTCCCTTTTTCAGTTGTTGCAGGAATTTCGGCTTTAGTCGGCCTTGATTATCTTGGGTTTGGGCTAGCACCTCCAACTCCATCATGGGGACAGATGTTAGATGTTGGATTGCAAAATATTAGTAAGTGGTGGATGGTCTTTTCTCCAGTTGCTGCTCAGTTTTTAACGTTACTATCTATTGTCTTTATTGGAGAAGGTGTAAGAGAAGCTTTTGATCCTAAAGTGTATTCGAGATTAAGATGAGTAAAAATAAACTTTTTGAAATAAAGAATTTAAAAACCTTTTTTTATACTGAAGCAGGAACTGTTAAAGCTGTTAATGACGTCTCTTTTGATATTTATAAAGACGAGGTCCTTGGAATTGTTGGTGAATCTGGATCCGGTAAATCGGTTACTTCTCTATCCATCAATAGACTTATCCCAAATCCTCCTGGTGAGATTGTTAGTGGTGAAATTCATTATAATGGCAAAAACTTACTAGATCTCAGCTACGATGAAATGAGACATTATAGAGGTAAACATATCTCTATGATATTCCAAGAACCTATGACTTCATTGAATCCTGTTTTAAGAATACAAACTCAAATGAATGAAATCCTCATTAAACATGATGGTCTTAGTAAAGAAGAAGCTACATTGAAAAGTATTGAAATGTTAAAGGCCGTAGGCATCCCTGAGCCAGAAAGAAGAATCTATAATTATCCTCATGAATTTTCGGGTGGTATGAGACAGCGTATAATGATTGCTATGTCTCTTCAGTGTAACCCGGCTTTATTAATTGCCGATGAGCCAACAACAGCACTTGATGTAACAATTCAAGCTCAGATACTAGATCTAATGATGGATCTCAAAGATAAAAGAAAGGATGCAGCCATTTTACTTATCACACATGATCTTGCTGTCATTGCAGAAACATGTGATCGAGTAATTGTTATGTACGGCGGAGTGATACATGAAATTGCAACCGTTCATGAATTATTCAAGAATCCAATACATCCCTATACTAAAGCATTAATGGAATCTATTCCTAAAATGGATAGTTCTTTGAAGCGTTTAAAAACATTGAAAGGAATGGTGCCTTCAATTTTAGAGTTAGGGGACCAATGTAAACTTTGTTCCAGATTTGATCCCGATGAATGTGCTTGTGGTGGGACAAAAGTTGAGCCTGAATTAGTAGAAATAGAAAAAGACCACTTTGTAAGGATAAATTTGGATATCTTGAAAAATGAGTAAAGAAAAACCAATATTAAGAGTTAGGGGTCTGACTGTAGACTTTCCTTTCTTTGGTGGTATTTTGCAAAGAAAAGTTGGATCTGTTCATGCTGTGAAAAATGTGAGCTTTGACTTAATAAAAGGAGAAACACTCGGAATAGTAGGAGAGTCAGGATCGGGTAAGTCAACACTTGGCAATGCTATATTGAATGTACTTCGTTTGACTTCTCCTGAAGTTCAAATCTCTGGTAATGTTTCACTTGTACTTGAATCCGAAGAAGTTGAGTTTCTACATTTATCTAGAAAAAAAATAAAACCATACAGAAAGCATATTCAAATGATCTTTCAGGATCCTTATTCTTCTTTAAACCCTCGAATGCTAGTTAAAGATATTATTCAAGAGCCTCTTGATATAAATACATCATTTAGTCAAAATGAAAAAAAAGAGAAGGTTGAATGGCTACTCGATAAAGTCGGACTTACGATTGAACAATCAAATAGATACCCACATGAATTTTCAGGTGGGCAGAGGCAAAGAATTGCAATAGCGCGTTCTTTAGCAACGGACCCTAAAGTTATTATAGCAGATGAGTCTGTTTCTGCACTAGATGTCTCTATTCAAGCTCAAATTATTAATTTAATGATGGATCTTCAAGAAGAACTAAATCTTTCAATTATTTTCATTGCTCATGATTTATCTGTTGTTAAGCACATCTCAAATAGAGTTGGAGTCATGTATGCCGGTGAATTGGTAGAGATCAATAAAACAGATAATATATTCAACAAACCGGAACATGATTATACGAAAGAATTACTGCGAGCTATTCCTCAACCTGATCCTGCTGGAAGGGAAGAAAGAAAGAAAAAACGAATTTCTTTGAACAAATAATAAATTTATAATTGTTTAATAAAAAGATTATTTAATGAAATACCACGACATGCACTATGAGAGGATCGACGTATCCGAAAAAAGAAAAATTATGCAAACTTGGGTCGACGAGTTTTCAAAAACAGATCAGTTTGAAGAACAAATAAAAATTTTAAAAGATGTTGATCAGCTTAGTCGAGAATATCAGACATACGAATCTATTGCTGATTTAAATTTTAGTAGAAATATCAATGATCAAAAAGCGAAAGAAGAAAAAGAATATTATGATCAGATTAGTCCTGATATGCAAGAAATCTTCAATAAATTAGATAAAGCTATAAATAGTTCACCATTTAAAGAAAAATTAACAAAAAAGTGGGGAAAAACATTTATAGAAAAAATTGAATTAGACCTGAAAATATTTGATCCAAGTATCAAAGATCTATTAAATAAAGAAACGGATCTTTGTAATGAATACACGAAGTTAACCGCAGGTGCTAAAATTGATTTTGAAGGTAAATCATATAATCTTGCTGGTTTAGGACCTTTTCACTCAAACCAAGATCGAGAAACAAGAAAAAAATCATATCAAGCTCGATTTAAATGGTTTGAACATAACTCAAATGACTTGGATCTTATTTATGATAAATTGGTAAAGGTGCGTCATCAAATAGCCACTACATTAGGATATGATAATTTTATAGAGTTAGGCTATTACAGAATGGGTCGTTCTGACTATGGTCCCAAAGAGGTTTCTAATTTTAGAAAACAAATTGTTGATCACGTTGTACCAATCGTTGGTGAAATTCAAAAAAAGAAAAAAGATATCCTTGGTCTTGATGCACTTTATTTTTACGATGGAATTAATTTTAAAGATGGAGATCCAACTCCCAAAGGAACGCCAGAAGAACTTGTTAAAAAAGCACAGGAAATGTATCATGAGCTTTCTTCCGAAACAGGGGAGTTCTTTGACATGATGGTAAATGAAGATTTAATGGATTTAGTGAATAGAGATGGCAAAAGACCAGGTGGGTTTTGCACTTCATTTCCTAAATACGACAGACCTTATATCTTTTCAAATTTTAATGGAACGGATCATGACATTACAGTGTTAACGCACGAAGCAGGTCATGCTTTTCAATGCTATTCTAGTCGTCATCAACCATTAGTCTCTTATCTATGGCCAACAATGGAAGCAGCTGAAATACATTCTATGAGTATGGAATTTTTTACATGGCCTTGGATGGATAAATTTTTCAAAGAAGAAACGGAACGTTTTAAATACAAACATATTTCAGGAAGTTTATCTTTCTTACCATATGGAGCATGTGTTGATCATTTTCAACATTGGGTCTATGAGAATGTAAATGCGACTCCAAAAGAAAGAAACCAAAAGTGGCTAGAGCTAGAATCTAAATATTTACCAAACAGGGACTATGATGAATTAGATTTTCCTAAATCAGGTGGTATCTGGCAAGGGCAGCTACACATTTATCAGATGCCTTTTTATTATATAGATTATACCCTTGCTCAAACGTGTGCATTTCAATTCTGGGCAAAAAGTGAAGAGAATAGAGAAGAGGCTTGGGAAGATTACCTTAGACTTTGTAAAGCTGGGGGGAGTCTTTCTTTTACTAAACTAGTTGATCTAGCAAAACTTAAATCACCTTTTGATGATGGATGTTTAGAGTCTGTTGTCAAAAATGTTAAAAATTGGCTCGAATCAATAGATGTTCAAAAACTGTAGAAACCTTTTTTTCTTTGCAATAGTATATTTTTTGGAAAGTAATCTGATCAGCAGAGAACCAGATGTTTTAAGTCAATTTGTAGAAAATCACTTACTTATAGTCGAAAGTAAAATGAAAGACAGTCCGACTCTATGGTTAGATGTCAGAGAAGGATATTTAAGAAATAAAACAGTTTATTTATCTGAAGTTGTAATGGATAGTCTTGATGAAGAATTAACTGGATATCATGCTGCAATTAGACATTTACCCAAAATAGACTCTCTTCGACAAGAATCATTAACACCCTTTGAAGTTGAATTTGATTTTGTGATTGAAAAAAAACCAAACTTTAGCAAAAACTATTTTTCCTCATCAATAAAATGATCTGGATCTAGATCAAGTTCTTTAAAAATCATTTTCGATATTTCTTCTGCTGCAAGGTCATCATTGAAACCATCTTTAATTAGAGCATTAAATGCCTCTATAAGTACTGCAGCCGATTCTTCTTCAGAAAAAATATTATCAAGGACGGTACCCGGTACTTTAAAGTCCCGAAGTCGTTTATATAAATTTAGACGTTTAATATTCATATCTTAACTTATAATTAATAATTAATTCAAAAAAACGGAATTGTTAGAACGAAAACATGTTATAAATTTAGATAATACTTTTACCAATTTTATGGCGTCGTACCCAAGTGGTTTAAGGGACCAGTTTGCAAAACTGTCATTCGCCGGTTCGAATCCGGCCGACGCCTCGTGAATTTGCCCGGGTGGTGGAATTGGTAGACACTATGGACTTAAAATCCATTGTCCGTAAGGACGTGCCGGTTCGAGTCCGGCCCCGGGTACTTGTAAAGAAAAGGAGCATTGTTGCTCCTTTTTTTATTTCTAAAGTATAAAATTAGCTTTAATTGTTTAGAGATTCTTTCAGAAAACATCTTAGAATCCCAAACATAAAAAATCCATATTTTTTCTTTTATTTTAGCAAATTAAAAATTCAACATAAATAACGTATTTAAACCTACTTTAATCTCTTTTTATTGACATTGTGTGATTGCAATCACCTTCTTGAAAAAGCACACTTTTTTATCTTTTTTTATCTTTTTTTATGAATTCTAGTTGTAGAATTATATTCTTAAAACAAAACTAATCGACTTAGGACATGATGATGTTTTAGATGGTTTGGTCTTAACAGCAACAGTAGTGGTTATCACTGAGCTTAATGCTAGTAACTCTGGTATAAGTGACCTCACAGGCATTGAAGCATTTACTGCCTTGATTTATCTTTACGCAAATGACAATCAATTAACCTTTTTAGATGTGAGTGCGAATACTGCCTCGACTAATCGAGGCTTTTTTGTTTTTATGATAATGTGTAATATTTTTATTCTAAATGCATTATTTAAATTTTTAATTCAATAAAAAAAAGTCATCCCATGAAATATAAAATTATAATAACTGGCTCCACTGAAATGGTTGGCCGACGAGTTGCTCCGAAAGTACTATGGATGAATATTTTATATTTATTTTTTGGAATATTATACTAAGTCTTAAAATATTTTCCAGGTACAGCAACAAATAGTATAAATGTTGGAAGAGCAATGATTCTTTGCTTGAACGGTGAATATAAAAATAACATATTAAACAAAAAAGAGATTAACCTCCTAGCGAACTGAGTATCATTATTTTTAAGTGAAAAAGTATTTTTAAAGATTAATATTACAGATATTTATGTTGATAATATCAAGCCTTAAATACTAGTTTCATATAGGGAGCACATTAAAAAAAGTATGATCAATAAGAGTTTCTTTTTTATACTAAAAATTGAAGATCTTCTATTGTCTTAAAAAATATAAATAATTTTGGAGTTTTTATGCTAAAAAATGTCCTTCCCAACTTGATTCGACTTACAAAAATATTCTCTTTATTCTCAATCTTATCAGGTGAGATCAATATTTACTCTCATCGTCATTATGATTCTGATAAAATTTTATTTAAAAAATTCACACAACAAACAGGTATTAAAGTAAATGTGGTAAAAGGTAGTGCTGATCAATTAATTCAGCGTCTTGTGACGGAAGGGGAAAACTCGCCAGCAGATATTTTACTAACTGTGGATGCAGGACGTTTAGAACGAGCAAAAAAAATGGGTATTCTACAATCTATAGACTCTAAAATCTTAAGAAAAAATGTTCCTCAACTAATGCGTGATCCTGATAATAATTGGTTTGGTTTAACCGTTAGAGCGCGAGTCATTGTCTATGCGAAAGACAGAGTGAAACCAACGGATTTATCTACTTATGAGGCCCTTGCTGAACCACAATGGAAAGGAAGGATAGCGGTCCGTTCTTCTAATAATATTTACAATCAATCTTTGTTAGCTTCTATTTTAGCCGCCAATGGCAGTGACAGTGCACTTTCTTGGGCAAAATCAGTTCGCGGAAATATGGCGAGGTCTCCAAGAGGAAGTGATCGAGATCAAGCACGTATAGTTGCTTCTGGATTAGCTGATATTGCTATTATGAATACTTATTACCTTGGTGTCATGTCTAATTCACCGGATATTACAGATCAAGAAGTTGCAAAAAAATTAGGTGTTTTTTTCCCAAATCAAGATGGAAGAGGTGTTCATATTAATGTGAGTGGTGCAGGAGTGACAGCGAGTTCCAAAAATAAAAAAGAAGCAATTCAATTTTTAGAATTCTTAACAAGTAAAAATTCCCAAGAAGTTTTTGCAAAAGAAAACTATGAGTATCCTTTGAAAGTTAGAAAAAATAAGTCAAAGCTTCTAAAAAGCTGGGGGAAGTTTAAGTATGATCAATTGCAACTTTCTATTCTTGGCGATAATAATACGGATGCTGTAAAAATATTTGACAAAGCAGGTTGGGAATAAGAAAAGAATCGATTGAAGGATATTTTTTTTTCATCTAAAAGGATTCTAAATCAATTCAAAAATGAGTTTTTATTCAAAAGGAATAAATGGACTTTGTTCTCACTCTTCATCTGTATTCTTATTTTTACACCCATTGCATTAGTCGCTCTTCAATTTAATAATAATACAGAAAACTGGGATCATATTCAGCAGACTGTTTTAACTACCTATATTTTTTCAACATTAATTTTAGTCTTAAGCACAGCTATTTTATCAACTTTTATAGGGGTGACATGTGCCTGGCTCGTTGCTTGCTGTGAGTTTCCAGGGCGAAAATTTTTTGAGTGGACTTTAATTCTTCCCTTAACAATCCCCACGTATATTGCAGCTTATTCATATTATGACCTGCTTGAAATGTTCACTCCAATGATGATTTGGATTCGATCAAATTTCAGTCCAGAAAGTATGATTTATTTTAATGATATAATGGTCTATTTAGTGACTTCACTCGTCATGACATCTGTTCTATTTCCCTACGTATATCTATCCACTAGAGCTTCTTTTTTAATGCAAGGCAATCAACTGATTGAAGCAGCAAAAACCTTAGGGCATAAACCTTCAAATATATTTTGGAAAGTGGCTTTACCGATGGCTCGACCAGCAATTATTGCTGGCTTAAGTTTGGTTGTTATGGAAACCTTAAATGATTATGGTGCGGTAGAATATTTCGGTATTCCTACATTCACGATCGGTATTTTTCGTAGTTGGTTAGGGATGAATGATATGGGTAGTGCACTTAAGTTATCTTCTTACTTATTATTTTTTGTTTTTTTTATTTTATACATTGAAAAATATTTTAGAGGCGAAGCTAAATTTCATCAGAAAAATGATTCCAGTCGAACCTATTCTCCAAATCTTCTGAAAGGAAAATATTCGATATTAGCGATATTTTTTTGCCTTCTTCCGCTATGTCTGGGATTTATTATTCCAATCACAAGACTCCTTTTTTGGGCGAGCTCTGTATCCGGTAGTTTCTTTGATATTACTTTTTTTCAGGTGATTTTTAATAGTATTGGATTGGCAAGTGTCTCGAGTCTCTTAATCGTAACATTAGCTACGATTTTAATCTTTACATCCAGCTATTTTCAATCGAAAATTGTGAAAGTTGCAAATCAATTTGCAATCCTTGGGTACTCTATGCCTGGTGCAGTAGTAGCAATGGGTTTTTTACTAATTGCTGGCTACATTAATCAAAGTATGGGGTATTTACTAACGGGTACCTTAATCTCGCTAACGTTTGCTTATTTGGTTAGGTTTCTTGCTGTTGCATGGCAACCAATTGATTCGGGTATGGAAAAAAAATGTGATCAAATCAACCAGGCCTCGAGAATACTGGGTAACTCAGCTCTTATTTCCATGTTCAAGCTTAATTTACCACTTTTAAAAAAGTCTATTATTGTGGCCGTACTTTTAATCTTTGTCGATATTTTCAAGGAGTTACCCCTGACCTTAATTTTAAGACCATTTAATTTTGACACTCTCGCTACTTTGACTTATGATTTAAATAGCCAGGCGCAACTACATGAATCAGCAATACCAGCCTTACTAATTATTTTAGTAACCATTCCGCCAATAATATTTCTTAATAATCAGTTGGATGATAGATTATGAAAACTTTGCTAGCCTTAAATGGAATAACAAAAGAGTATTCGGGCAAAAAAAAGGCTGCTGTTAGTAATATCAGCTTTGAACTACAAAAAGGTGAAATCGTTACAATACTTGGAAGTAGCGGTAGTGGAAAAACAACACTTCTTCGTATTATTGCTGGTCTTGAAATACCTGATGCTGGAAATATTACACTTGATGAAAAGGTTATTAATAGTCCTAGTATTTTTATCCCCCCAGAAAAACGTAATTGTTCTTTAGTCTTTCAAAGCTATGCTCTTTTTCCAAATATGACTGTCAAAGAGAATATATTTTTTGGGAAACAAAGTAGAGAAAACTTAGAGGTTATCAATGAACTAATAACGATGACTAATATTCAAGAAATTCAAAATAGGTTTCCCCATCAAATTTCAGGTGGCCAGCAACAAAGAGTTGCGCTTGTAAGAGCACTTGCAATTAATCCTTCACTTTTACTTTTAGATGAGCCATTAAGTCATTTAGATCAAGATCTTAAAACTAAAATAAGAAGTGAGTTATCTGATCTATTTCATAAAAGTGAGACTACGACACTAATTGTATCTCATGATATGGAAGATGCAATGAGTATCTCTGATAGAATTATTATAATAGAAGAAGGTGAGGTTGTACAAATTGGTACTCCATTGGAAGTGTACAATTACCCAACCAATAGATATTCGGCACTATTATTTGGTGAAAGTAATTTTATACCTAAAAACATGTTCTCGGAAAACTGCGAACACTTTTTTGATACGAAGTCTGACCAAGATGTTGTTTCTGTTAGACCAAGTCAGTTCTCTCTTTTTAATACTAATTCATCTAATGATAAACTAGTAATTGAAGGAGAGGTGATATCTGTAAATATTTTAGGTGATTATAAGCAAGTGGAAATAAAAAGGAATCAGTTCATTCTTAAGATAAATCTACCTATTTTGTTCGACGTGAAAATTAGTGACTTTCTTAAATTCGTATGTGATAAAGAAGCGAAATAAAATCAGTTACTAAACATAAATTAATTTCGGGGTATAGCGTAGTCCGGTTAACGCGCCTGCTTTGGGAGCAGGAGATCGGGAGTTCGAATCTCTCTACCCCGACATAACAAAAATAGTACATTTTAGGACGTATGACTTTTTTCTGTTTGAATAGACATACAGTTTAATATTTAGATAATTTTAATTAAGTAGATAAAGTCTTTATTTTCAATTATATGATTAAATTCTTAATCCTTTTGTTTGTGGTGAGTCTTTTATCTGCTCAAACTTCAATGCCTGACTCTTTGCGTTTTAGAATAGCAAAAGCATCAAGAATAAATGTCCCTCCTTTAATTGATGGTAAAATAGAAGCTGATATTTGGGGTGATACTGATATCATTGATGGCTTTTTTCAAGTGAATCCAATTCAATTAGGAAATCCAAGTGAGCACACGAGTGCGAAAATTATTTATGATGATAAGTATATTTATGTTGCATTTATTTGCGAAGACAAAGAACCTGAAAAAATAAAAAAGGTTTTATCTCGAAGAGATAGCTATCAAAATGGTTTTGATTCTGCTTCAGATTGGGTCCGAGTAGGCCTTGATTCAAAGAATAACGATCAAAATGCTATTCTTCTAGGAGTTAATTCTGCTGGTGTAAAAATGGATGTAGCTGTAGAAGGTAATAATAATTACGATATAAGCTGGAATTCTGTTTGGGATGTCGCGGTTAGCTCAGATCTAAATGGTTGGTATGCGGAATATAAAATCCCATTTTCGATGTTACAGTTTGACAACCAAAAAAATATGGAATGGGGACTGTTATTGGGACGTCATTTATACAAAAAACAAGAGTTTATTGAATGGCCTGGAAGGCGTTTGTCTGATAGAGGAACAGCTCGTTTTTTTGGCATTTTAAAAGGACTTAGTAATATACCAAACCCTAAGCAATTTGAAATCGTACCATATTCGTTACTTGGTGAAAATGATGGTGAATTCAAAATAAATATTGGAGCTGATATACGATACGGTATTACATCAAATATGATAGCTCAGGTCACTTTTAACCCCGATTTTGGACAAGTCGAATCTGATCCCTCAGTTTTAAATTTAAGTGCTTTCGAAACGGAACTAGATGAAAAAAGACCTTTCTTCTCTGAGGGGGGGCAAACTTTTTTGATAATCGAATACAATTATTTAATTCAAGAAGAATTGGAAAAAGTGCCTAATTATTTTGTTCCTGATGATGGTGAACTAAGCGATGTTCCTGATAATACAACAATACTAGGCGCCGTAAAGTTAATGGGGAACTTATCCAATGGTATTAATTATGGCTTAATTCAAGCGCTAGCATCTGAAGAAAAAGCTTCCTGGATAAGTGATTTAGACCCCCTGAAAAAAATAGATACGATTATAGAGCCTAAAGCAAATTATTCAGTAGCTAGGCTTGAAATTCCTTTTCTCAATGAAGTTTCAAGAATTGGGATTAATGCTACAAATGTGTCCAGAGAGAATGCTTTTGGTGCAACTGTAGCAGGCTTGGATTGGAGGGTAGGACTTTTAAACAATAGGTTGTCATCAAGCGGACAGATTATTCAATCTAATAAAGAAAACATAGTAGGGAATGCTCACCGCCTAAATATTTTATATACCAACCCAAGTTTTTGGGGTATAAGAGCTTGGTATGGATTCTTTGATGATAAGTTTGATATCAATGATCTAGGGTTTTTAAGAAGAAATAATATAAGCTGGATGGGAGCAAAATTAAGCTTAAGAAAAGATGATCCATGGGGCTCTTTCATTAATAATTCTTTAGAATTTCGATTCTCAAAGGATTACAGAAATGATGGAACCCTTTTAGAAAATGAATTTGGTATAGAAAGTGAAAATTTATTAAAAAATTATTGGTCCTTTAATTTTGCAGGAATGATAGATGGTCTAGAGTCTGTTTATAATGACAATGACCTTTTTAGAGATGACCGAGCTTGGATTTTTAAAACAGAAAGATTCTCTTTTTTGGGTACAGGCTTTCGGACTGATCGAAGAAAATCTTTTATTCTAGGCTTTTTTGGGGGAGTGGGTAGTGCCAAAATTAGAGGTAAAGGTTATCGTTTAAATGTCGATGGTGAATTCAAACCATTAGATAATTTAAATATTAAAGTTTCTTTAACTCAAGATTTATCACCTTCTCTGATGCAATGGGTAGATATTATTGAAAATCAAGATGAATTATTTAGAGTGTATGCCAAAACAGAGCAATTAACCCGGAATGTAAATATTCGGATAGACTGGACCGTGTCACCGGATGTTTCATTTCAAGGGTTCATTCAACCTTTTAGTGCGCGAATGGATTATCATGAGTTCTATAATTTAGTAGAGCAAAAAACAATGGATTTAGCAAGCTATAATTATGGATCCGATCCTGGGTTTAGATTAATGGATACAATAGGTACTTTTGTTCTGCGGTGGGAGTACACTGCAGGAAGTACCATTTTTTTAGTTTATAACCTTAACCAGAATGAATATTTTGAGAACAGCCTTGGTGCTTGGGATACTGATCTATCTAATGCTGTGTATTTCAAAGTTAATTATTGGCTAAAAAACTAAAATAATTAAAAATTAGTTGGATATTTAGCACCGTTTTAGTCTGTTTTATATATAAAATTTAATTTGCATCAACACTGAAACTAATTTCAGCTAAATTTGAGATAACATGATGAAAGATATTATATCTCAATGAAGAAAATTAAATATGACTTGATTGTTATGGGAGCTACTGGCTTTACTGGAAAGTTAGTTATTGAATATTTAATTCAGAATTATGGAGTTCATAACAAGCAATTCTCATGGGCAATAGCTGGAAGGAACCAAGAAAAATTAAATGATGTCAAAGCCTCCTTTTACAACTTAGACCCACATGTAAAAGAAATACCAACTTTTATAGCTGATAGTCATAATTCAGAATTATTAGATGAAATGACTTCATTATGTCGTTTAGTCATTAGTACTGTTGGACCCTATTTAAAGTATGGGATTTTATTAGTTGAATCCTGTGTTAAAAATGGTACGGACTATTGTGATTTAACGGGTGAAGTTCCTTTTATAAGACAGTCTATAGATTTATTCCATAAAAAAGCTAAAATGAATCAATGCCGTATTATTCATAGCTGTGGTTTTGATTCTATACCTTCAGATATTGGTGTTCTAATGCTTCAAAATGATTCTATTCAAAAAAATGATAAGCCCTATGGTAAAATCGATTTATATGTTAAATCTATGGGAGGAGGTTTTAGCGGTGGAACAATTGAAAGTATGATCAATATATCTAGATATATTGATTCAAAGCCACAATTAAAAAATATCTTAAGTAATCCTTTTGCTTTAAATCCTAAAGAGCACATGAAAAATAGTACTCACCAATCAAGTCTTAAAACTATAAAATGGAGTAAAAAGATAAATCGCTGGGTATGTCCTTTTATAATGTCTGGTATCAATACAAGGATTGTAAGGAGGTCAAATGCCGTTAGTAATTTTTTTTATGGTGAGGGTTTTAAGTACAGTGAAGTTTATTCATTTAAAAAAGGAATGAAAGGCTTATTAAATGCTTTTATAATGTTTTTAGGGTTAATTATTCTAAAAATTTCCATCAGCTTTCCTCCATTTCTTTGGGTTCTTAGAAAAATTTACTTTCCTCAACCTGGGGACGGACCTTCAAAAAAAGATAGAGAAAACGGTTTTTTTTAAGCTAGTTCTTGTTGGGTATATAAACGACAGTAAAAATAAGAGTCTAATCGTTACAGGCGATCGAGATCCTGGGTATGGCGCAACAGCAAAAATGATTACTGAGTCAGCTCTCAGCATATTGCTTGAGCCAGAGTCTATTCCTCAAAATTATGGGGTTTTAACACCTGCAACGGGTATTGGGATGATTCTTGTAGATAGACTTAAGAACAAAGGAATAAAATTCAATCTTAAATAACTATTTCTTTTAAAACTCAATGGGGTCTTTTATTGTTTGAAAATAATAAACATTGAGGTTTTTTAGAATTGAAAATAAAGGGATATTATATGGAGTCACTCGAAAGTAGTGTTCTCATAATATTATGGAATCTATAAGTATATTCGAAATGTTTAAAATTGGTATTGGTCCATCGAGCTCTCATGCTATGGGGCCATGGAATGCTGCAAAAGATTTTCTATCTAGAATTAGATTGAATGGAAAGAGTTTAAACTATGCAATATCAATAGATGTATTCCTTTTTGGATCTTTGGCTAAAACTGGTACGGGTCATGGTACCGATAAAGCAATAATGATGGGTTTACTTGGTTTTGACATTGAAAAATTCAAAACAAATGAATTGAGTAAGAACCTTGAGAAAATTAAAAAGAATAATTCTATCGATTTACTAGGGAACTCGACAATACCTTTTAATCCTTCTGAAAATATTGTTTTTAATTATTCTAAACAGAAATTAAAACATTCGAATACTATGATGTTCAAATTAGTATTTGATGATGGAAGTGAGGAGGAGGCAACCTATTACTCAATTGGTGGCGGATTTATTCAAAGGGAAGGAGATGTAACTCAAGAAGGTAATAAAAAATCCGCAATACCTTTTCCAATACAAACCGCGTCAGATATGATTAACTGGTGTAAAACTGAAAGAAAAACATTAGCTGAAATCTCTTTCGAAAATGAATTAAAATGGAGAGAAGAGGAAGATATAAATTCATCTATTGATAAAATATGGGATGTAATGTTGGACTCTATTTACGAAGGGTGTATTACGAGTGGTGAATTGCCCGGTGGCTTAAATGTCAAAAGACGAGCGCCAGAGCTTTGCAATCAACTATTAGGGTCTAATAATTTTTCGCCTAGAGAAGCATGGCTAGTATCTCTATCAAAACAGTCAAACAAAATAGAAATTGTTACAAATTGGATAAGCTGTTTTGCTCTAGCTGTAAATGAAGTAAATGCATCCTATGGTCGAATTGTAACAGCTCCAACAAATGGAGCTGCTGGTGTAATCCCAGCAGTATTATTATATAATATTATATTCAGAAATGAAGACTCTAAACAAAAAATAAGAGATTTTATTTTGGTTGCAGGCGAAATAGGTATGCTTTTTAAAAAAGGAGCAACAATATCCGCGGCAGCTGGCGGGTGCCAAGCAGAAATTGGAGTTTCTAGTGCGATGGCTGCCGGTGCCTTGGCAAATTCTATGGGTGGTAGCATTGATCAGATACTAATGGCTGCCGAAATTGCAATGGAACATCATTTAGGTTTGTCTTGCGATCCTGTAGGAGGTCTAGTTCAAATTCCTTGTATAGAACGTAATACGATGGGAGCAATGAAAGCTCTTACGGCTGCTCAACTAGCTATTAATAGTAATCCTGAAGATGCAAAAGTTTCATTAGATGCTGTAATTAAAACGATGTGGGAAACAGCACAGGATATGATGAGTAAATACAAAGAAACAGCGGAGGGAGGTCTAGCTCTTCAAATATCTGTAAATGAACCTGAATGCTGATCAGCTAACTTCACAATGAAAATTAAAATTTTCATAATTATAATTTTATTTCCCAATTTAATTCATGCTCAGAATAAACCTGTTACGGGTATTGTGATAAATGAACTAGAAGAAAAGTTAGTTAATGTAAATATAACATCTCTTCCATCTGGCACAGGCACACAAACAGACTCTAAAGGTCAATTTTCATTTTCAATACCTATAAAAGATAGATCTATAAAATTTGAACATGTGGGATATCAAATTTCAGAAAAAAATGTAATCTTATTTCAAAATAGTTCATTAGTTAGAATGAAAGAAAAAGTTTTGGTTATGGATTCATTGGTTGTGGAAGTGGATAAAATCACCCAATTTGATAAAAATTTAGGTAAAAACGATATATCTTATATAAATGCTGATCAATTGAATTTACGCGGATCTGTGGATATTGGTGATGCTCTTTATTTTGAACAATCTATTGTTTTAAGTGAATCAATTAATGGTGAGAAAACTGCATCAATTCGTGGTTCTTCATCTAATGAATTGGCTTTTTTTTATGATGGTGTTCGAATAAATAGGTTTGGGGATCCAATGATTGATTTAACGATGATATCTACTTCTGGGTTATCGGGATTAGAATTACTAAAGGGTGCACATGAAGATGCCATCTCTTCATCGGGGTCAATTAACTTAATTCCTAAAATTTCATATAAGAGTGGTTTATCACTTAAGCAACAGTTTGGAACTTATAATTATGGTGGTTATGATGGTGCTGGATCTATTGGGTTTAGGTATGGAGCCGTTAACACTGGCTTATCTGAAGTGCAATCTACGCAGTTCTACAGCGATACATCAAAATCTGAATTACGTACTTACATTTCCAGGAATTTTGTAAATATTGGATTAAAAAATAAAAATAATTCTGAATTAAAATTATTAGGTTTTAGTAATAAAAAAAAATTCCAAAATATAAAAAGTGGTGATTCCTTAAGCACAAAACTAGAATCATTTATCGCTAAAATATCCCAAAATGATCAAAAGTTAGGTTTTGTTTCTATTTATTTAATGTATCAAGAAAATAATAGTTTTGATAATTTAAATTTTCTTAAACGAATTAGATATTCTGATAATCGAGAACTTGGTTTTGAATTTCAAAAAAGTTTAAAAAATGCAAGTTTTAGATTTTCAACACAGACATCCATTTCTGATCTTGCTTGGAAAATTGACTCCAATAATGTGTATATCGAAAGACAAAATTCAGTCTTCACAGGTTCAATAGAGCTAAAAAGACCTGAAAAAGAAGATAAAATCCAATTAAAAGATTTAAAATTAGTTTTTAGTAATGAGAGAATTACGGACCATCCCGATACAGCCAAAGGTATATACCTACCATACCATTACTGGAATAACAATAATTCTCAATTCACCATTTCATTTTTAAATAAAACAAAAACAAAACGTTTATTGTATTATTTCAACTTGACCAATGTTTATAGAATACCAAGCCTTTATGACTTTATAAATAATAACACGATTAGTACCGCTTTTGCACAAAACGATTTATTACCAGAACAAAAATCAACCTATGAGGTTGGTTATCGAATAAACAGGATTTCTAAAGTAGGTGAGAGCTCATATCGTATCAATATTGCACTCTTTAATTATAAATACTTAAACAAAATAAAAAATATATTAATATCAAATAGTGCTGTCCAATATCCTGTTAATTATGGAAATGCTAATTTACTTGGATTTGATGCCAATATAAATTTGATACCAAATGTGAATTGGATCGATTTTAAATGGATTCTTTCAAACTACTACTTTTCTGACCCACTTTCTTTCCCACTCCAACCCGAAAAAATGGTTCGAACTATAATTTCACTAAAAAAACGATGGTTTAATATTGATTTTATTAACAGAAGTGAAAGTAATAAGAATATATCTTGGCTTAACGAAAGCGGTACGATTGAAACAAATAACATAAAATCAAATATTAGCTATGATTTGATTCTTTATAAAAAAATAGATTACAAATTTTTGAAGACTTCATTTAGTCTTTCTGGAAAAAACCTTCAAAATAATTCAGATGTTTTAAATGGGATTTCCATAAATGATAGAAGATATAATTTGAGTTTTAATGTATCTATTTAAATTTATTTTTATGTCTTTTTATCTATTCTTTTGGAGTTGTACTTCAAACCCTTTATGGGAAAGTGAACCAACAAAAGAAAGAAAGCTAACAGGGAAAATAGGCTTTTTATCGGAAAATTTGGAAATTCCATTAATTATATGGGATGAGAATTTTAAAATACTTGGTGAGACAGATAGGGTTGGTAATTTTT
The DNA here is from genome assembly GCA_028338895.1 of Fidelibacterota bacterium. Taxonomy (GTDB): domain Bacteria; phylum Fidelibacterota; class Marinisomatia; order Marinisomatales; family UBA1611; genus JAOLAV01. The sequence continues at coordinate 10,000 of JAOLAV010000010.1, read as the reverse complement.
CAATCCTTTTAAAAGATCTTCCTTCTGGAATAGATGAAATTTCAGGTTCTATAAAATTATATTTTTTCGCCCTCAACTTTGCTCTAGACTCTGCTCAAGTCTTTTTAATTAATGGAGATTTCTCTAATAACCAAACAGACTTTAATCAAAATGGCGAATTAGTTAAGAATATTCAATTAAAAAAAATATTGGAAGGGCAGATTTTTCTGCCTTCAGAAGAGACTTTCTCAATGCAGAGCGACACACTTTTAATCAGATTCCAAATAAAAGCATTAAGTAGAATCGTTGTTAAAACGTATAAATATATGGATGGTGTTTTTGAATGTAATTCAGGTTTAATTTTCAAGAATATTGAAAATAATGATATCAAGATATATAACCATGTTGGACTTGATAGCCATGGACTAATTATACAAGATCAAATTAAATATGTTGAATATGACATGAATGAAACTTCTATTTGGAGGTATTATGTTGACAAGAATAGTCTGAGTTTCGAGCCTGGTAGTTATGTTGTTATACCATACCTAACAATTGAACAATTTAACTTAGTCGATCCGACTTATTCATTCGATTTGTCAAATGAGTTTTTAAATATACCCTCTGATTTTTTATTAGATACTTTAAAAATTAGATAAAATATTCGAAGATTTTAATTACTCCATTCTAAAAAGTTAACCTAAGTTTCCATAACTAATATTTAAAACTATCGGAGAATTTGGTAACATGTCAGAAAGTGTTCATGAGTTTACAGATCAAAATTTTGAAAGTGATGTAGAAAAGTCTGAGCTACCTGTCCTAATTGATTTTTGGGCAACTTGGTGTGGACCATGCAAAGCTATAGCTCCTATGATTGAAGAAATTGCAGGAGAATATGAAGGTAAAATTAAAGTTGGTAAAGTAGACGTAGATAAAAATCAAAACACAGCAATGAAATTTGGTGTAAGAAGTATCCCCACACTTCTTGTTTTAAAAAATGGGGAAGTAGTAAATCAGATAGTCGGTGCTGTTCCAAAAGCGAATATTACTGACGTTTTAGATGAAGTTATTTAAATAAGTTAATCGAAAAGGTAAATGAAGCAGAAAGCAATTATTATTGGCTCCGGGCCAGCTGGTTTAACAGCTGCAATTTATTTGGCTAGAGCAAACTTGAATCCACTGGTTTTTGAAGGTACTCAACCAGGAGGTCAGTTGACGATAACAACTGATGTAGAAAATTATCCAGGCTTCCCAGATGGTATCATGGGACCAGATATGATGGACGAATTCAGGAAACAAGCTAAAAGATTTGGCGCGAAGTGTTTATTCGAAACTGTAGATAAAGTTGATTTATCAAAACGTCCTTTTACAGTCTTTGCTAATGATCAGGAATATTCTGCTGAATCAATTATTATTTCAACTGGTGCATCAGCCAAACTCCTTGGTTTAGAATCTGAATCAAAATTAATGGGTAATGGAGTATCAGCGTGCGCAACTTGCGATGGATTCTTTTTTAAGGACAAAAAAGTTTTAGTAGTCGGAGGTGGCGACTCAGCAATGGAGGAAGCAACGTTTTTAACAAAATTTGCTTCTGAAGTTATTATAGTTCACAGGCGAGAAGAGTTCAGAGCCTCAAAAATTATGGTGGACAGAGCTCTTTCAAACCCTAAAATAAAAGTTATGTATAATTCTTCAATCGAAGAAATAATTGGGAATAAAGAAAGTGGTGTAACTTCCGTTTTAATGAAAGATGAGAAATCTGGAGTTATTAGAAAGGAAACTTGTGATGGCATTTTTATGGCTATTGGCCATACCCCAAATACAAAATTATTTAAAAATGTAATTGAACTAGATGAATCTGGATATATCATAACAAAACCAGATTCAACGTATACTAACTTAGAAGGTGTCTTTGCTTGTGGAGATGTACAAGATCATACTTATCGTCAGGCTGTTACAGCTGCGGGGTCTGGTTGCATGGCCGCAATAGATGCTGAACGCTGGCTTGAGAACTAAATAATATATTGATTTTAATTTCATCCTTTTCTTGATGGGGTAATACCCTTAGGAGAAAAAATGAATCAAACAAAAAGACTGATTTTTAAATTAGCGGGCTTAGAAAAATCTTTTGGAACATACAATGCTCTAAAAGTTAGTAAACTAGAAATACATCCCGGTACTATCTATGGAATAATTGGTACTGTTGGTAGTGGGAAATCAACTCTTCTAAATATTTTAGCAGGTGTTGAATCACAAACTTCCGGTACAATTTTATATGATGACCAAGTATATAAAAAAAATTGGTTCGGTAAAATTGCTCCCCCTAGTGATGTTTTTTATTCAAGAAATTTAGAATTATCCAGTTCAAGTCAGACAATCTCTGGATATGTATTGAGTAAGTTTGGTAAGAAAAAAAATGTTATCGAAAATAGATACTTCAATGAAGGTAGCTTCAAAAACCTTTGGAATAGAAAAATTAAAGATGTATCTCCTGGTGAAATTAATTGGCTCGGAATGATACTAGCATGCGAGGTTGATCCCAGAGTTCTTTTGATAGATGATTATGGCGTTTATTTCAATAATAGTATGGAAAAAGACTTTAGAAATCAAATAACAAAAATGAACCGTACTCTTGGAACAACAATTGTTTTAAGTGCTTCAAATGATAACTCTTTAAAGCATTTTGCTTCTGTATTGGTTTATCTAGATCATGGACATATATCCAAAATAAGACCCGGAGTTTCAAGAAAACCAAATAGAAATAATAGGAATTACAAAACTTCGCTTAATAAACGTCCTAACAAAAGTAATCAGAAACCTAAAGTTAATAAACCTAAAAGCTAATATTTTTTGATAGAGGCCTAATTTCAACTGAGAATTATTTCTTTTAATGCTACTTTTCAGATAAAATCTAAAGTAGTATAAAATCTTTGTTTAAATCTTAGAGTGCTATGTCATTACCTTCCATTAGTGTAAATTTATAAGATGCGTTTAATTAATCTTGTTATTTTTTTACTATCAACTTTTACTATGATAAATAGTCAACCAGATTCAAGATTTAGACCATTTGATTGGGTCTTATATCACGGTCCGGGAGAAATAAAATCACTATCCGAAGGATATAACTATCTCTATATTGCTACTAAAAATGGTGGAATTAAAAGGTTTAATATTTACAACCTTACTTTCGATGAGCCCATAACAATTGCACAAGGACTTGAAAGTAATAATGTTTCAGCAATTCATTTTGATTCTGAAACCGGATATATTTGGGCAGCGACTCCAAATCACATTCAGTATAGTTTTTCTAGAGAGGGTGATTGGTTTTCTGTCGAAATAAAATCACTTGGACTCTCTGATTACGATGAAGTTAAAAAGATAGGCTCATCTGTTGGATATATCTGGATTCAACTTAGATCATCGTATGCTAAACTAAGCCATTCTTCCGGGTCTCTTGTTGGTATTTACTCCATTCCAGATGAAGTCTCAATCAATTGGAGTAGTGGTCCATTTACAAACCAAAATGAACTAAGTGAAATATTCATGAACTATTCAATTTCTGATGGTTGGATTTATTCGGGCAATGACCTAATTGATCCTTTGGGACGTCGTGTTACAATCACTACCGGTTTTATTGGTAAGTATGGAAATATATATGCTGGAACAGACGATGGAACTTTTTTTCATGCTTCAGAAGTTATGCAAAATTTCACACCAATGATTCCTGATATAACTAATTTTGCTGTTTCGTCGATGTATAAAGATGGTGATAAAATTTGGATCGGGAGTCCTAACTATGTTAATTCAAAAGGTATCTCTTGGACAAATCCTTGGTTAAAGCAATTTGGCTCTTTTTTGTTTGAAGAAACAATTAATATGACCCCAACACCAATTTTTTCATTAACAGCCGAAGGTGATGAATTATGGGCAGGAGGTGATAATCTATTATTATTCTATGATCAAAAAAAAGTTTACTGGCGTACCTTTGGTGAAGAGATAGGAATTCCTTCAGGTCAACTATGGACCTTACATATAGATGATTTACATATATGGGTTGGTTCTTCAAATGGAATAAGTCGAATTAGTCGTTCTACTAAAAGAGAAGATCCAATTGGTATTGAATATATTTTTAATGAAAATCCAATTTATGATATTGAAGAATACCAAGATGACATATGGATCGGAGCAAGATCGGGTATTTTTGTTTATTCTAAGAGTTCACCGCAATTGAAAAATGGCATGGAATTAGGTCGTAAATCTTTCGCCGAGAACATGATAAGAATAACTGCTATAAAAGAACATAATGGCGAAATGTATATTGTCGGTGACATGGGAATAGCTAAATTTGATTTTGATAAAAGTGAATGGGAATTACTTTTCAACTCTGTCACATACCAAAGTAGAACTGTTTATTCTCTAGCTATAAAAAAGAATAATATTTTTTTAGGAACCGATGATGGGATTGTAAGGATTAATCAAAAAACAGGATTTATTAAAGATTATTCATTCTCTTTTATTGGGCAAGTAAATGAAATAATTGTTGAAGATAAGGTTCTATGGGCTGCTACAAATAATGGACTTATAAAATTCAAATGGAAAAGAGATTTATGAAAAATATAGTTTTATGCCTTCTGTTACTATCTTTTACACAAAAAAATATTTTGGCTCAAGGTTTAGGAAGAACAGCAAAGAAAAAAATAAGTGTAGAAAAATTTTCTTTAGTTCCTTTTGTTGAGGCTGTCAATAAAGATTCAATTAAAGTTGTAACATTTATTGAGATTCCATACAGCTCTTTGCAATTTGTTAAAGAGAATAATTCTTATATTGCTTATTACCAAGCATCCATTTCTTTAAAAGATGATTCTGGTCAGAATTATTTAAATAAAGTATGGATGGATTCTATGAATGTTAAGAATTACACAGATACAAGGTCATATATTAAAAATGCTAAACATTTTATAGGTTTAAATGTCCCAATTGGTAAGAATTATGAAATTATTGGAGAACTACACGACCTAGATACTCGAAAAAAAGGTTTTTTAAAAAGAAAAATTGAATCAAAAAAGTATAATAAAAAACCCAGATTAGTTAATCCGATATTCCTTCTAAACCTTGAAGGTAATTGGGGATTTGATAAAAATAAAATACCGACAAAGGGCTATAAGGTAAGAGATGTTGGATTGGGAGTTGATATCAAAATATCAGGTTTTTTAAACGAAGGAGGTTATTCTCTTGAACTCTATTTAAAGAATCAAAAATCTACAGATAGTCTTTTATCCCTGATTGAAAGTGATGAGAATCAAGGTTTTTTTAATCATTCAATATTTATTGATGTAAAAGAATTAACGAACTTGAGAAATGAGTTTAGGTTTTTATTGAAACAGGGTTCAAAATCAATTGAAGAAAAGGTTGTTTTCAGTCTTTATAAACCGGGAATATCAAACTATGTTGGAGATATGAATCTAGCACTCAAACAAATGAAATATCTTTTAAGTGCAGATGAAGTCAAAGAGTTAAAAAAGAAAAAAAGTGCTGATAAAGAACATCTCTTTTTTGAATTATGGGAAAAAAGAGACCCAACACCGTTGACAGAAAATAATGAATTAATGGATGAATATTTTAAAAGAATTAGTTACACGAATGAACACTTTGATGGATGGCAGCCAGGATGGGAAACAGATAGAGGAATGATTTATATCCTATTTGGGCCACCAGATGAAATACGAAGATCTAATTCGAACTCAAGTCTTAATAATAGTTATCAAGTTTGGTATTATAATAATGTCAATAAACAATTCTCTTTCAAAGATCAAAATGGTTTTGGTGACTATCGCTTAGAGGATCCTTTCATAGATACTAGCTTTTAGTCAAATAGGTTTTAATAATTAAAATAATTTAAATGCTAAGTAAATTCTAAATAAAAAATGCTTAAATTAGAGATTCTAAATAATATTTAAATAAAATGGCATCTATGAATTTTCCTAATCTACTAAATTGGATATCCGGAGACGTAGCAATTGATCTCGGCACCGCAAATACCTTAATATGGTTGAAAGGTCGTGGCATTGTAGTCAACGAACCATCTATCGTAACTCGAAATGTTCATAATGACACTATAGTTGCAGTCGGAGACGAGGCTAAAGCGATGCTAGGTAAAACACATCGTGAGCTGGAGACGATAAGACCACTTCAGGACGGTGTCATTGCAGACTTTAAAATGACAGATGGTATGCTTCAAGGATTTATACGCAAAATTAATTTAAATCGTTTAGCTCGTCCTAGAATGGTGATCTGTGTTCCCTCTGGTGTAACAGAAGTTGAAAGGCGGGCAGTTAAAGATTCTGGCGAACGTGCTAATGCTCGAGAAGTCTACCTCATTGAAGAGCCTGTTGCAGCTGCAATTGGTATTGGTTTAGATATAAGTAAGCCAATAGGTAATATAATTGTTGATATTGGAGGTGGAACCACTGAAATCGCAGTAATATCTTTGAATGGAGTTGTCACAAAAGAAACAATAAGAATTGCTGGAGATGAAATGGATGAAGCAGTCCTTCAGTGGTTTAGAAACGAGCATAAATTAGAAATTGGTTTAGGCATGAGTGAGAAGATTAAAAAAAATGTTGGATCAGCTATGAAAATGAAGTCAATAGAAATAGCTGTTAAAGGAAGGGATCTAGTTTCAGGTATTCCTAAAACTATTGAAGTCTCATCTGATGAAGTAAGGCAAGCTTTAAAAGACCCAGTTAACCAAATTGTTGAAGCTGTAAAAAGGTGTCTAGAGCAAACACCACCTGAACTTGCTGCTGATATTCTTGAAAGAGGCATAATACTAGCCGGAGGTGGTAGCCTTCTTAAGGGGATAGATCAAATAATTAGAGAAAGGACAAATGTCCCAGTTAATGTTTCAGAGGATCCATTACTAGCAGTTGTTAGAGGAACTGGTATGGTTCTTGAGAATTTAAAAAAATACGAAGCCGTATTGCTTTAAAAGTTTATGTACGGATTATACCTTGCCATTGTAAGGCATAAAGATCATCTTCTTTTTATATTAGCCTTAACCCTATCTTTACTCCTAATCTTGAATAATACTAGTCCTGAGATGGGTGTTGTTCGAGGGAAAGCAGCAGAGGTCGTTTCATTTATGTCTTCCCCTATTACTTTTATTCGGTCCCTAATGTTTCTTGAAATTGAAACTCAAATTTTAAGGAAAAAAAATTTAGAACTCTCATTACAAGTTGAATCAATGCTCAATCTTCAAGTCGAAAATGATGAATTATTGAGTATGCTTGATTTAAAAAAACGAACAAAACTAATAATGAAACCAGCTAGAGTAGTAAATAAAGGTTTACAACCCAATTTATTATCAATAGTAATAAATGTCGGCTTTGAAGATGGCGTTTATAAAAATCAAGCAGTATTAACACCAAAAGGAGTTATTGGTAAAACAGTAGAAGTTGGAGGGCATTCTTCAATTGTTCAATTAATTACAGATCTTAACTACAGATTAAGTGTTCGGATCCTTCCTAGCGGAGCAACGGGAATTCTTCGCTTAATAAAAAATGGAAAAGCTCAGATAAGAGAAGTTCAAAAAAATGTTAAAATTAATATTGGCGATAAAGTTGTAACATCTGGTTTTAGTGATATTTACCCTTCCGGACTTCCTGTAGGTTCAGTCTCTGGAGTCTTCGATGACCGCGGAAGTTTTCAAAAAATTGTAAACTTGAAGCTTCCAAATAACATGAGCTCTTTTCAAAATGTTTTTGTAATTATTGAGAAAATTAATGAAATGGACTGATTTTATAGTTCCAATTATTTTCATTTGGCTTTTTCAATTATTAATTGCTGATTTTTTAACGATAGGAACCATTCGTCCTGACTTTCCATTAATTTTAATTTTGTATTTTTCTGTCAGGTATGGTCGATCAATAGGAGTCATTTCAGGCTTTTTTTTAGGATTTATTGTGGATTTATCCGGTACTGCTATCTTCTTTGGATTATTGCCAATGACTTACTCTCTGACAGGATATTTAGCCGGGAATTTAAAAGGTCTTTTTAAAAAAATGAGCCCTGTATCCTATGCTTTTTGCTGGGCTCTTATAATTACTATTCAATTTTTTATTTTTTGTTTAATTCAGTATCAAGACTTATGGGCTTTCAATAAGGGGGTTTTTTTAGGTAAATGGTTTGGGACAACCATTTATACTCTTTCTTTTATTACTCTATTGCAATTTATATCACCATTGCATAAAAATGAATAAATGCTGAAAACTGATAACCTTGTATCATTCAAGCAGTATCTTTTTGTACTCTCTGTTACTTGGCTTTTAATGATAATATTAATTTCAAGGTATTTTCAATTACAAATAATAGGTCATGATCAATATTCAAAAAAAGCAAATACGAATAGAATTAGAAAAGTCACAACCTCTGCTCCAAGAGGCCTAATCCTTGATCGAAATAGACAAATTCTAGTAGATAATTCGCCTACATATATTCTAAATGCAATTCCAGGTGAATTAGATGAAAAAAGGAAAAACATTTAAAACCATATCTTCTATTATAGGTCTAGATTCATTTAACGTATCCCAAAATTATAAGAAGTATTATCGAGGAAGATTTATTCCAACAAGATTAGCAAAAGATTTAACCTTTGATCAAGTTTCTCGTTTAGAAGAGAATAGATTAGAACTTAAAGGTATTTATTACCAACAATTTGCTGAAAGATATTTCCCCTCTAAAATAAGAGCTTCTCATATTTTAGGTTATGTTAAAGAAGTTGATAAAAATATAAGAAACTCTTTAGAAAAAATAAATGAGTATGAATTTGGAGACATTATTGGATGGAGTGGCTTGGAAAAAAGTTATGAAGGTTTTTTGAAGGGGACTAGAGGAGTGCAGTTTTATCAAGTTGATGCATATGGAAGAGAAGTAGGTCATGTATCCGACTTTTTACCAACTAATCCTGAACCAGGTCAAAATATTCTAACTACGATTGATATTGATATTCAAAAAAAAATTGAAAGTCTTATGATCGAAAAAAAAGGTGTAATAATTGTTGGAATACCCGAAACTGGAGAAATATTAGGAGCAGTTAGTAAACCAGATTTTAAACCTGATTTATTTACAGGAAGAATATCAGAGAATGATTGGAAATCGGTTTTAAATCATCCTGATAAACCATTAGTAAATAGATTTAATAGAGGACTATATCCACCTGGATCAATAGTTAAAATGGTGACAGAGGCCGCACTTTTAAATAACCCTGATTTTAACCCTCTAAGCTTTCAAGAATGTAAAGGGGTTTATCAATTTGGTGATCGAGTATTTGGTTGTTGGTACACAGATGGCCATGGCAATGTTGATCTAACTAAGGCAATAAGTAATTCGTGCGATATCTATTTTTACAAAACTATTGATTATTACGACCTAAATATTCTTTCCCATTTCTTTAAATTGTTTGGATTTGGTGAACCAGTTGGTATTGATATTGAAGGTGAATTAAAAGGCATAGTACCTACAAAGCTCTATATGAATCAGAGATACGGTAGATCAGGATGGAGTAAGGGAGCTCTTCTTAATTTTTGTATTGGGCAAGGTGAAATTTTAGTGACACCGATGCAAGTTTTTAATTATATAAATATTCTTTCCACTCGAGGAAGTACAGCTCAGCCACATTTTGTAAAATTAAATAAACCAAATAAATATTATAAAATGAATCTTAAAGATGAAGATTGGGACCAGATTGTATTTGATATGAGGCAAGTTATTATTGCTCAAAAAGGAACAGGTCGAGCTGCAGACCCAAATATTGAAGGTCTTAAATTATTTGGTAAAACAGGAACAGCTGAAAACCCACATGGTGAAGATCATGCATGGTTTATTGGGTGGATAGAAAAGAAGTCTAAGAAATATTCAATTGTAGTTTTACTTGAGAATGGTGGTTCTGGTGGCTCTAATGCAGCTCCGATAGCAAAAGAAATTTTTAATAAATTAGCATTGACTAAATATTAATCCTTTTAAA
>JAOLAV010000001.1 GCA_028338895.1 Fidelibacterota bacterium | reverse complement strand
ATAAATTTTCTATTTTTTGAGGCGCTATCGTCTGACCTCTACTATTTTTATAAATATCTTTTTTACGGTCAATAATAAAATAATGTTCTTGCTCTTTACGAAAGATATCTTGGGTGTGAAACCAGCCATTTTTAAAAACATTCGAATCTTGATCCTTAAAATAGCCTTGTGATATGTATGGTCCCTTTAAGCACATCTCACCATCTTCTTCAAGTTTTAACTCAATACCAGGAAGAGCTTTTCCAACTGAGTTTTCAACGTAATTATTCTGAGGTGTCATCGTAATCCCACCTGTGGCTTCAGTCATTCCATATCCACTCAAGAGGTTGATTCCATAATGCTGAAAGGTTTTAAAAATATCAGGATCGAGATATCCAGCTGCAGAAAGCCCTAGTTTTAATCGAGCTCCAGTTATTTCTTTTAAAACGTTTTGAATGATTTTTTTATCATCTTTATCTAGATCAATTTTGGTTTGAAGCATCTCATATAATTGTACCCATCTTTTAGGAATACTTATAAAAATAGTAGGCTTTATAGCCTGGAAATCTCTCAATAAAGAATTAAATGCTGGCGATTCAGCAAATGAATACGTTGCACCCCAAAAAATACTACCCATGAGTTCAAAAAATCTTCCAAAGGTATGAAAAAGAGGAAGGTAGCATAAAAAGACATCATTTGAATTAATATTTGGTAAAGCAAGAGCACGAGCAAATCGTTTTGTTATTATATTTTTTTGCGTAAAAATAATACCTTTTGGGTCATCTGTTGTCCCAGAGGTATACATGATAGTGTTTATAGAGTTTATATCTATATTTGAAAAATAAGAATCAATATCAAAGTGCTCTATTGAATCTCCTTTTTTAAGGAATGTCTCCCAAGTTTGGTAACCTAATTTTTTTGAGACATCATCTATATTATCGAGATTAATAACTGAAATTTTCTTATCTAAATCAATCTGGCTAAGCAGTAAAACCCCTTTTTTACCACCTACAAATAATAAATTTATTTCAGCATGTTCTAAAATATAAGAAAGGCTTTCAGCCGTTGAATTGAGCGGAACAGGGATGACCCTTAGTCCAAATGATAAGCAAGAAAAATCAACTAATACTGTATTTAGATTATTATTTGATAAAATCCCTACATTTATTTTGGTTTTATCATTAAAAGCGATCAAAGACTTTGTGACTTCTACTGTTTTGGACCACAATTGGCTATAAGAGATAGCCTTGGTGCTATTATCTTTTACGATGTTTAATGCCACTTTCTCGCTGTACTTTGAGCATCTTTGACGAAGCATAAAACCAAAATGATAATTTGAGACTTCAATAACTCTTGTTACAAAAGAAAACCACTCTTCTATTTTTGAACTATTGCTAATGACAAGGCAGACATTTGAAAAATGTGCTAACTCTAAGAATTGATGGGCCAAATTTTGATTAACTGAGTATGGCGCAAAATCTTCGATTAATTGCAATAATAAAGTATCATCAATTTCATTATTTATTGCTAATTTGATAGCATTATTAATACGTGTACTTAGATCAAAATTCATCTTAGAAATTAATTCATTGTGATTAATGAATAGCTACTCTAATTATGAAAGAAAAACTTTAAATAAATTTTTAATGCAAGATACTTTTAAAAACTGAAAAATATTAATGGATGCTTTAAATCGAATAAAATTTCTTGAAGATCGTCTACATCGATTAAGTGAAATTGGTATGGCATTATCCACTGAAAAGAATACCGATAAGCTTTTTGAAATGATTCTTGAGGAAGCTAAAAACATAACTCGAGCAGATGGTCGTACACTTTATTCTATGAATAAAAAAGGTGATCTGGATTTCGAAATTCTCTGTAATGACAGTATGAATACTGTTATGGGTGGTACCTCTGGGGTTGAGATACCATATTACCCAGTACATCTTTGGTTAGATGATAAAACACCAAACCAAAAAAATGTTTCTGCTTACGTTGCACTAACAGGCAAAACCGTAAATATAAAAGATGCTTACCAAGAAGAAGGTTTTGACTTTGAAGGTACAAAGAATTTTGATAAAAAATCTGGTTATCGTTCAAAATCATTTCTTACTGTACCATTAAAAAATCATGAAAATGAGATTATTGGTGTAATGCAGCTAATTAATGCAAGAAATGATCACGGCGAGGTCGTTTCTTTTAACCGAGAAATGCAAGAGCAAGTTGAATCATTAGCTTCTCAAGGAGCTGTTGCTTTGACAAATAAACGATTAGTTGAAGAATTAAAAACTCTTTTTGAAGCCTTTATAAAATTAATAGCGACCGCAATAGATAAAAAATCCGAATATACAGGCGGGCACTGTGAAAGAGTTCCGGTTATTACCATGATGCTTGCTGATGCTGTTGCAAAAATTGATCATGGAAAGTACAAAGATTTTTCAATGAATGAAGAAGAAAGGTATGAATTGTATATTGCAGCCTGGCTTCATGATTGTGGAAAGGTTGCAACGCCACCGCATGTTGTTGATAAGAGTACAAAGCTTGAAACTATCTTTGATCGTATTGAGCTTATTAAAACAAGAATGGAAGTTTTGAAAAAGGATGTAGAAATTAAATTTTTAAAACGGCAATTAATTGATCCTAATAATATTGAATTTGAAAAAGAATATGACCTAGAAATTGATCGTCTCAATTTAGAAATGCAATTTTTAGTAGACTGCAATATTGGAGGTGAATTTATGAAGCCTGAATTCCAAAAACGTGTTGAAGAAATTGGATCACAAACAGTTGATATGAATGGAAAAAAACAACCATTATTGACATCAGAAGAAATTAGAAATTTAAATATTCAAAAAGGCACACTATTACCGGAAGAACGTGAAATTATTAACGAGCATATTGTTATAACTATTGAAATGTTAGAGCAGCTTCCCTATCCCAAAAATTTACGAAATGTTCCTGAATTTGCGGGTGGTCATCATGAAAAAATGGATGGCACTGGGTATCCAAAAGGTTTAAAGGAGAATCAAATGTCTCCTCAAGCTAAAATTATGGCGATAGCTGATATATATGAGGCGCTTACTGCTGCTGATAGACCGTATAAAGATGGGAAAAAATTATCTGATGCAATGAGAATAATGGGTTTTATGAAAGACGATTATCATATAGATGAGGACCTTTTTGAAATATTTGTTTCTTCAGGGACATATAAGCATTATGCTGAAAAGTACGTAGCATCTAATCAAATTGATGACGTCCAAGAGCAAAAAGTCCTTGGGAGGTAATTTTGCTAAATCAGTTTAATAAAACTGAGTTGAAAAAAAGCTTATTCGATTTATTTGATATTGTTTTAATTCACCTCAAAACAGATCCGAATGTTGATACATTTTTAGATAATACCTTATTATTTGAAGAGTGGGAAGAATTAATCCCTGAGGCAGAATATCCAATTTTTATAATGGCTGTTTTAAATAACATTCGACGTCCCATAATTATCGATACAATTATTTCCTCTATTTTAAATAAAAATAAATCATCCAGTCTAGAGAGGCAAAAAATTTTTAAAAATAAAAAAAGTTTTTCTCATTTTGGTGAACACCCCTTTAATTAAAAAATACTATTTTTCTTTTAAAACTCTATTGGATTAAATTTACTTATTATGACTCCTGATATTGTATTTGTTCTTAGCTTAATTGCTTTAGGTTTTATTTTATTCGTTACTGAATTATTCTCTATTGATGTAACGGCAATGATACTGCTATCAATTCTCTTTTTATTTGGATATTTGACGCCGGAAGAAGCAACCTCGGGTTTCTCAAATCCAGCTGTTTTAACCATTGCATTTCTTTTTATCATTAGTAAAGCACTGCAAAAAACAAGAATTCTAGAGTATCTTGTAATCCGAGTTCGAAGACTAGCTGATAGATCAATGATCTTAGGACGTGCCGTTTACTTACTTACAATTGGATTAGCTTCGGCAGTGGTAAATAATACAGCGATTGTAGCAATTTTTATGCCTGTTACAATTAGATTAGCTCAAAAATATAAAATTAGCCCTTCTAAAATGTTAATTCCATTAAGCTATGCAGCTATTCTTGGTGGTACGCTAACCTTAGTAGGTACATCTACAAACTTGCTGGTTAATTCAATCTATATATCTTCACCAGGTGTTGAACCTTTGGGAATGTTTGAGTTTTTTAAATATGGTGTTATTTTAATGAGCGTGGGGTTACTTTATATTCTTTTCATCGCTCCTTTAATCCTTCCATCAAGAACAACAACATCTAGCTTGACAAAGAGTTATCATTTAGGTGGATATTTAACTGAAATGAAACTTACACCTGAATCACCTCTCGTTGGTAAAACGTGTTTGGATAGAGGAGTTAATAAAAATTATGACGTAATGGTTCTTGATATTTTGAGAGGAGATACATTAATTACCAATAGTATTCGTTTAACTAGGCTCAAAGAAAATGATATTTTATTTGTCAGAGGGACATTAGAGAATTTTTTAAGGATGAAAGAGGTTGAAAAAGTAGCTTTATTGACGGATGAAAAGCTTACCCAAGATGAACTTGAAAAAGATGATAATGTCGTAGTAGAATGTTTAATTACTGATAAATCTGATCTGGTTGGGAAAAGTTTAAAGGCTAGTAATTTTAGAAGGCGTTTTGGTTCATTTATTTTAGCAATTAGAAGAGAAGGTACAATCTTCAGAAAGAAGATTGCACACGTAGTTTTGCATTCATACGATACATTACTTGTTTATGGACCAAAGAATAAAGTAAGTGAACTCTCTAATAGTGGTGATTTTATTGTTCTTGGAGAAGTTGATGCTGAGCTTAAAAAACAAAAGTTTTGGTGGATGACTATTGTCGCAATTTTTGTTACTATAGGTTTTGCAGCTACAGGACTTATGCCTATTGTTAAGAGTGCTATGCTTGGTGTAATGATACTCCTTGTATTGAGGATTGTTACTCCGCAAGAAAGTTATCAGTCTATAAATTGGCAGGTTATTATCTTAATCTCTGCCTTAATTCCAGTTGGTATTGCTATACAAAAAACTGGAACAGCTGATTGGATTGCAGGACTTATTACATTTGCCGTTACATCTGCACCAGAAGAATGGCAGCCAAGAGTATTACTTGCATTAATTTATTTATTAACGGTTATATTGACAGAAGTATCTTCGAATGCTGCAACGGCAATAATTATGACTCCAATAGCGATTGCGGTAACAGCTCAAATGGGATTAGATCCACGTGCATTTATATTTGCTGTTGCCTTTGCAGCATCAGCTTCTTTTATCACACCCGTTGGGTATCAGACGAACTTGATGGTCTATGGACCTGGGGGCTATAAATTCAGTGATTATATTAAAGTTGGATTTCCGCTTGCCTTAGTCTTTTGGATTATGGCAATAATTATTCTGCCTATTTTATGGCCGATTTGATGTCTTTACCTTTATTTATAATAAGAGCTTCTTTACTATTCATAATTTCATTACCTCTTGCTTGCCAAAATAAAGAAACATCATCGGGTTCAATCTCTTGCGTAGATGCTGAAAAATTAATTAAACAATCGGGATATTTTTTTTTGGATGTTCGCACCAAAAAAGAACATGAAATAAAACATATACCAAATACATTTAATATTCCAATCAACATATTAGAAAAAAAACTCGATTTATTAGCTGACCAAAAAGATAGTAAGATTATCGTTTATTGCCGGAGTGGTAGTCGCTCGCTAAGGGCTACTAATCTCCTGAATCAGAATGGTTTTAAAGCCTTTAATATGGATGGAGGAATAATGAGCTGGACTGGTAAAACAAGTAAAGGAATTCAATAAGATGAATTATGGATATCAAAGAACTATTAAAAAATCTTTTGAAGATACAGATAAATTATTGAGAAATGCTTTAGAAGATGTCGGTTTTGGTATTATCACTGAAATAAATATAAAAAAAACCTTTAAAGAAAAATTGAATCTTGAATATCCCCAATTTAAAATTTTAGGTGCGTGTAATCCTTTACTTGCTAGTCAAGCTTTGAATATTCAGTCAGAAGTCAGCATGCTAATGCCATGTAACATAGTAATCTGGGAGAATGAAGATTCAACGGTGACGATCTCTGGAGTAGATGTTGAGCAACAACTACGAGTTACAGATTTAGAAGACTTAGTTCAAATCGGTAGAGATGTTAATAAAATGCTTAAAACAGCAATAGATAAAATTTAAGTTTTTAAACTTTGTTTATAGGTAGTTCAGGAACTTAAATCCTGTATATTCTTACATAGTGGAACAATCTTCTCCGTCAAAATCAAGAATAGATTCTTTTTTAGTTAATCCTCCAAAAGCACTCTGGACATTGGCCATTCCAATAATGTTTGGTATGGGTATTCATACTCTTTACAACTTAGTCGATATGATTTTTATCGGACGTTTAGGCGGAAGTGCTATAGCTGGTGTTGCATTTAATATGCCAATATTTTTTTTAATGCTTGGGCTCACAATGGGACTTGGGTCTGGGGTAACAGCATCGATAGCACGTTTTATAGGAGAAAAGAATAAAAAGAAGGCGGATAATAGTGCCGAGCATGCTATTCTAATTGGTGCTGGCATATCTTTTATCTCTACCATTGCAGGTATTCTTTACGGAAAAGATATATTAATTCTTCTTGGTGCTAAGGGTGATATCTTAACTCTCGGCTATGATTATCTATCTTGTATTGTTATTGGAATTCCTTTCATGGTTTTTTCAGGGTTCTTCAGATCAATCCTGGCTGGCGAAGGTGATATGAAGTTCCCAATGATGATCGCTGGACTTGGAACAGTTTTAAACCTTATTTTAGATCCAATCTTTATTTTTAAATTAGAAAATTATGGTAATATAGGTTTTGGGATGGGTGTAAGGGGTGCCGCTTTTGCTACGGTCATATCGCAAATGTCTGTTTTTATAATATTTTTATATATGCTTTTTATTAAAAAGCATGCGTATATAACATTTAATTTCAAAGAATTTGTATTATCAAAAGAAATTTTTTGGGATATTATTAAGGTTGGAGTTCCAGCATCTTTATCCATGATAATAATGGCTGTTGGGCAAGGTGTCTTTAATAAAATTTTAATTCATTATTCTCCTCAAACAGTGGCTGCATATCAAGTCGCAGGAAGGTTAGATATGCTTATATTCTTGCCTATTTTTGCAATTGCAGGAGGTATGACAACGTTAGTAGGTATGTTCTTTGGAGCTAAAAAAATTGAAGCTTTAAATGAAATTATAACCTACGGAATTAAAAGTGCTTTTTTAATTACATTAGTTTCTTCAACGTTTGTTTATGTTTTTGCTGAAACATTTTCAGCATGGTTTACTGATGATCAAGAGATTATTGATGTTTCTGTTGGATTTCTTAGGCTGTTATGTTTTATATATCCACTTGTTGCAATTGCAATTACATCCGGACGCGTTATGCAAGGATTAGGGCGAGGCTTGCCAGTATTGATTATTACATCGATCCGAGTTTTAGGCTTAGGTGCTCCACTCGCATTATATTTTAGCTTAATCTTGGATAAGCCAGTAGAATGGAATTGGTATGCAATGATGTTTTCTGCAAGCGTTTCTTTTTTGATTGCAATAAATTGGGTAAGGTTCGAATTAAAAAAGATTAATAAAGCATATGGAGTTTAATCATGGCAGTTTTAGATATAAAAAATATTAAAAAAGAATTGAGAGATCTTAAAAACTGGATTTTAAAAGATAATAAAATATCTAAAGAATACACATTCCCATCTTATATGAACAGTATTCAATTCATTAATAAATTAGCTGTAGAAGCAGAAAAGTATAACCATCATCCAGATATGGTAGTTGGCTGGTGCAGTATTAAGATTACTTTGACTTCACACGATGAGGGAGGAGTAACAGATAAATGCCTTATTATGGCAAAATCAGCAGAAAAGGTTTTCTTAGCCTAAGAAGATTTTCTTGAATAGGCAATGATCATTGCGCAGATTGAAGATTTTATAACGTCTCCAATAAGAAATGGATAAAATCCAGCAATTAAAGCTTTTTCAAGACCTAATCCAAATAATGCAAGATATCCTGTTCCAATTATTAAAATAAGTGTTGTTGAAAATAAACAAGTTAAAAAGCTAGAGATTGGTGTATTTGTTAACCCTTTTTCTGTAATATAACCAGTTAGAAAGGCAGCGATAACAAAACCCCATAAGTATCCACCCGTTGGACCTATAAGTATATGTGGACCGGATTGCATATTTGCAAATACAGGTAGCCCCATTGCGCCTTCAAATAGATAGGCTAAAACTGCTAATGAAGCGATTTTAGAGCCCAATAAACCACCTAATAAAACGACTCCAATAGTCTGGCCTGTAATTGGAACGGGGCTAAAAGGAATAGGAATTGAAATTTGAGCTAGAACCGCTATAAATAATGAGCCAATGAGGACTGAAAAAATATTAGCGGTATTATGAGGAAGTGATAATACACCAGATTGTTTAAAGTTTAATGATTTCATGGTTCTATATTATTAATTTTTTTTGATATTGGCTTGTTAAAGATTTTAAGAATTAAAAAATTATATAAACTTTTAGGCGTTATGTAATAAATCCATATGAGAAGTCTATAAGGCCATGGGTAGATAAATGTTGGGGTTCCTTTTTCGATAATCTCAACAAATTTTTGGCTTGCTTGATTACTTGATTTCATTGGAAATGATTTACCTAAACCAGCAACCATAGGTGTATCAATAAATCCAGGACAAATTGTAACGGTTTTAATATTAAATCTTTTAAGTGTTGGCCTCCATGAATCAAATATCATCCTTATTGCAACTTTTGATGAAGAATATCCTCCGTGATGAGGGGTTGGAATAAATCCGGCAACGGAGCTAATACAGACTAAAGTTCCTTTTCTCTCTTTTTTCATAAATGGGATGAACGGCATAAGTACGTTTGTCATGCCCAAAAGATTTGTTTTTAATATATTATTAATTTCAAAACTCTTTCCTGAAAAAAGGTTATCGTGTCCACCAATGCCCGCATTTGCAATAACAAAATCAATTCCACCAGCATCTAATTGAAATCGACTTGCAACTAGAGAACAATTTTTATGATCTCGAACATCTAGTCTATAAATAAATACACAACCTCCTATCTCTTCGCATTCTTTTTTAACCAAATTCAAAGCGACCATATTTCTAGAACCAAGTCCCACTATATATCCTTTTTTGGAATATGTATATGCTAAAGATTTACCAATACCAGATGAGCAACCAGAGATGAAAACTTTTTTCATAGATTAAACTTTTGACCTTCCTGGGCAATATTAAACCTTTTAGATCTTATTCTATTAAAAGCAGCGCTATTATTTTTTATTGCGGGATTTGTATGGTTTAAATGGATGAAATAAACTTTGTTTCGATTTATCGTGTTAAGGGTCGAAAATAGTTCCATTGATTCCGTAATGAAGGGATGAGGGATCATACTCATATCACGGTTAGGAATTTCATTATTTGCATAAAAAGTTCCGTCAATTAAAATAAAATCATTATTTAAAATAATTTTAATAATATCTCGCTCCCAAACATTCCATTTATCGATATCTGGAATATATACAAGAGACTTTTTACTACCCATTATTTTAAAACCTACAGTCTCAGAAAACTCATCTCTATGTGGTACAAGTATTGGTTCTATAATTAAATGACTATTTAATTGAATTTCTCGATCTTTGAATATTGGTATAAGTTCAATATTATTTATTTTAATTAATTGGCTCCAAGGGGCATTATTTGTTAAAAAGAGTTTCATTTTCGGCATAGTGAAAACAGATATTTTATTAGATCCCATTACTTCTTTTCCAAAGTTCAATAGGCCTGTATAGTGTCCCATATGAGCATGTGTAAGAAATATACCTTCAATTTTGGATTGATGATGTTCTTTGAGAATATGGTATTGCTCCGGGAAGTCTGGTGTAGAATCTACCATCCAGCTTTTTTTTGAAGGAGGATCGACTATACCAATACAAGATACTTTTTTAGAATTAACTCCCCAAAGATCTTTACAACAACTTTTAATGCATCCTGCTTGAGGATAACCACCATCTTGGGTTATCCCAAGAATGACGACATATGGATCTTCATCACCAATTAATAAAAAAAAGGATGAAATGGCCGAGAGAAGAAATTTCATTTATAATTTTATTCTAATTTCTTTTTTATACATCCATAATAAAATAAGCCAAAAACCAATAAGATGTGCTAGAGCAAATAATAATGAACCATTAAAACTTCCAGCCAGGGGTAAGAAAATTGTTTTGAATAAATAGTGGTATCCATTAACCATTTTACCATCAAGATTTAATTGTATTGATAAAATAGTTTTTGTCCACAAACCAGATAATAAAAATAGAAAAATTGAATTTGTCCCAAATATTTTAAAAAACCAGAACGGCTTTTTGAAATTTTTAATATCAATAAGGTAAGTGAGTAGAGCAAGTATCAAGGCAGCAATTCCTCCACTAAAAAGAACATAAGAGCTGCTCCAAAGTGGTTTATTTATAGGGAAAATAAACCCCCATATATAACCAATAATTACAAGGGTAAAGCCAAATACAGCCATTCTTTTAGTGCAATCGTTATAGTTTTTAGTTGTGTGAAGCATACCACCCATTAAATATCCAATGAGTACAGTTGCGATAGAAGGTATTGTACTAAAAATTCCTTCTGGATCAAAACTTAAACCAAAACCTTGATATAGGTGTTTCTCACCAAAGATAAATATATCAAAATTTCGAGAAAAATTGGTTTCAAGACTATAGGGATCACCAGATCCACCAAAAAATAATGCAGCCCAATAAAAGAGTAAAAGAGAACAAATGATTTTCACCAGAGTTTTAAAGTCATACCAAATAATCAAAAGAGAGCTAATTCCATAAGCAATTGCAATTCTTTGTAACACTCCCATAATTCGAAATGTTGTCCAATCCCAGTCTTGCCGTATAAAAGGAAAAGCATTTAAAAGTATTCCAACCATAAAAATAGAAAACGAGCGCCAAAAAATATGTTGATAAAATTGTTTAGATGCATAATAATGCCATCGGACAAATGCAAATCGCGTAGAAGCCCCAACTAGAAATAAAAAGAATGGAAAGACTAAATCAGTTAAAGTACACCCATGCCATTTGGCATGTAAGAATGGTGAGTAAACACTCCCCCAGCTTCCGGGATTATTGACAATTATCATCAAAGAGATAGTTATCCCTCTAAAGATATCAATCGAATCAATTCTTCTGGGGTTAGACATTATCAAGCTTAGATAAGCTTCTATTCCAAACTAGATAAGACCCAATAGCAGCACATCCGAAGCATAATATAGCGGTACTGTAGTTTATAAATAGTAAATTCCCTATTCCAAAGGTAAGGCCATAAATCATTAGAACACCCGCAATCCATTGTATCAAAAAACCTTTGCTAACAGGTTGCATTGTATGTTTGAAATCTTTTGAAATTGGTCCCCACCATCCACCAGGTTGAACTCTTTTATAGAACTCTTGTAATTTTTCTGTTGGCTCAGGATTTGTCATAAAAGTCATGATCAACCAACTGATTATGGATAAAGGGACAATAATCATGAGTTTATGGTGTATTTGTAATGAAATACCAAATAATATTGGAGCTTCTCCGAATAATGTATATTCATTTCCAGAACTAATCGTTTGATAACTTGCAATAATTTCCAAAGTAATAGTTGTCATTATAGAAACCGCTAATGCTGTTATTTCTGTCCATGCATTTACACGCCACCAAAACCATCTTAGAATTAAAACAAGACCAATACCTGCACCCATTGAAAATATAAATTCCCACGCTTTTGAAATACTCTGCATTTTTAAGGATGTAAATGCGGCAAGAATCATTAAGATCACGGTAAAGCCTTTTCCAACCAACACGTAATGACGCTCAGATTCATTTGGCTTTAAAAAACGTTTATATATATCATTAATCAAATAAGATGCCCCCCAATTAAGATGAGTATCTATTGTGGACATAAAAGCGGCAAGAAAAGAAACGATTAAAATACCTTTCATACCCGGGCCGAGAAGGCTGTTCATAACTAAAGGGTAGCCTGCCTTAACCCCAAGTTCAGAATATTCATTTGGAATAATAGGGAATAATACGATGGAGACTACTGCAACAATAATCCACGGCCAGACTCTGAGCGAATAGTGAGCAACATTAAACCATAAAGTTGCCAAGAGAGCATGTCGTTCATTCTTAGCCGATGACATTCTTTGAATAATATAACCACCACCATCGGTACCATGATGAGACCACCACATAATTGTAATGAAAATTAAAAATTTTGAAAAAGGTGACTCCCAAAAGGTCATCGTTGTAACGCTTTCAATTGGTAGAGGAGGTATAAACTTCAAGGTGTTTTCGTTAACTGCATCTGTACCCATAAGATTAGAAATTTGATTTAAAAGAGACTCCATACCTCCAACATGGTTTACAGCAATTATTGCAAGTGATATAGATCCAAACATCGCAATTACAAATTGAACAAGGTCCGTAACAACAACACCCCAAAATCCGGATAAAATAGCATAGACAAGTGCAATTAAAACACAGAGCCAGACAGCGGTCCATTTATCCATATTTAGCATCACTGAAACAATAGAAGCCATTGCATTTATAACCCATCCCATAACGATAAAATTGTATAAAATAGAAAAATAGCTAGCTTTAAATATCCGCAAAAAAGCAGCCGGTTTTCCACTATATCGTATTTCTAGTAGTTCATTATCTGTTAAAACTTCGGCTCTTCTCCATAATCTAGAAAAAAGAAAAACGCCTAAAAGAGAACCCATTAATAGGTTCCACCAAAACCAATTCTCCCATATTCCAGGTCCTCGAACAAACTCAGTTATGGCAAGAGGAGTATCAGCAGCAAAAGTTGTTGCAACCATGGATGTTCCAACAAGCCACCATGGAAGTGATCTACCTGACAGAAAATACTCTTCAGTATTTTTTGCTGCTCTTTTTGAGAAGTAGATCCCTACACCTAAAGAAAAAATAATGTACGTAATTATTATTGTCCAATCAACCCAGTGTAATGTAATTGTATCAGTCATATATTTTTTTTAGCTCCGTTGATGAAAAATAGTGAGATAATATTTCATTTGTTTTTTTACCTTTTAAAGCCATACCTAGCGCTCCAATTTGGCATAGCCCAACGCCATGTCCCCATCCAGCACCCCTTAATATAAAATTTGTTGGAATGGGATTATCAATAATTGTGGTTTCAACTATAAATGCAGAACTGTATAGAAAGTCAGTATGTAAGACTCTTCTAATTTCATATTCACTGTTTAATAAGAATTCAATAACTTTATTTTTTGAGGAAGCAATAATTTCTAATTTTATAATTCTACCAGAAACTCCACGTTTAATCGGTATGATAGATAAAATATTTTCACAATTTAATCCCATTTTTTTATTAATTATCTTCGTGATTTCTACTTGTGAAAAATTGAATCTCCATCGGAAATAGCTGGCTTTTTCATCAACTGTTCCTAAGTAATATTTCAATTCTTTCTCATCAATATTTTGATTGTTACAAAAAGCTGAGGGAGGGCTCTTAATCCATTGAATAAAAGAATCTTCATCCTCTAAATTATACATTTTCTCATTCTGATTATCATAGAGACCTTGAAGATATGTTTTTGATGGAGTCTTCCAAACATTCTGATTATTTTCAGAAAAGCCACCACAGGACTTTGAATATCGTGTATCGCAAATTTCTGTATCAGAAAACAAAACATTTCCACGTGTGTTTTTTGAAGCATTAATTGCAGACTGGGTTAATTGATTGATACCTTGATACCTTTGACAGCAATCATCATTGCATACATCGAGACCTAAGTTTTGATGCTTTTTTTCAACCGCTGCTAAAAGCCAAGATCGAGCAGCTATTGTTTGAGATTCAAGTAATGGAATAGGACATTTTCCGCTCATTTCTGATGTTGCTACACACATTAGATACGATTCAATAGGTATATAATTTGTTAAAAAAAGAGAGTTAACAATAACTGTTACTTTTAAAGATCCTTTTACTTTTATAGCAATACTTTTTTTCCAATGAAACCCTCTTCCTGCAGGGATATCATTGACTGAAAAAATATCTTGATTATCCTCATTTTTCAGTTCAAAAAAATCGACTAATACATCATTAACATAAAGATTATTATTCTGACATTTTATTTTGTAGCTCTTTTTATTTTTGGAATCAATTATAAATAACACCTTTTGCTTGTCGCTCGGTAAAACTAAACCAACTGAAATGATTGGTTCTTGATCAATGGAATACTTAATCATCTTTTAGGTACAATTAAATTTATAAACTGCTCCAAGAGCCGCTGTTCTTCTATCAAATGAGAACTTCATAGGAATTTTTGTAGATTCTTGGAACATATCTTTAATTTGATTATTTTGATTAAATAAAAAAGAGCCAAGTCTTTGCCCAATAACTATTAGACTTAGTTTTGATTTATTTAATTTGAAAAATTTGACTCTATCTTTAATTAAAATTGATAGAGCTTCAATTGCTTGTTCTAAAATAAATAGAGATTTTTTTGATTCAATAAACTGATCTAAGGTTCTCACATTTTTATTAAATTTATTATTAAAATCTCTAATCATTCCAGCAGGCGACAAAAGAGACTCAATTGAGTTACCGTTGTGCATTAATTCCCAGGATCGTTTTAATTTTTTTTCATTGTTAAAATCAATTAATTGGTTTTTAATGATTACCCCATCTGCAATTCCTGTTCCACCGCCGATATACATTCCATCGGTTACATTTAACATACTACCAACCGACGATTTCCATTCACCTAAAATGCAACAGTCTGAATCATTATAAAAATTACTATAATGATTTAATATTTTCTTCAAAGAAGGGATTCGTGGTCCATTAGCCATAA
Source organism: Fidelibacterota bacterium (assembly GCA_028338895.1). GTDB lineage: Bacteria > Fidelibacterota > Marinisomatia > Marinisomatales > UBA1611 > JAOLAV01. Next base: position 61,398 of record JAOLAV010000001.1, on the reverse strand, counting down.
TAACGACACCATTATGATCTTTGATACCAGGGTAGCAAATACTTACTCTTTTATTTTTTGAAACATTTAAAGCATTTTGAATAGTTTTAATAATCATATTACCTTGAATGATTTCATTTTTTGATAATAAAATATTATTTTGGATGAGTTCTTTTTTTTGTATTTCTATTTGAACTGGATCAAAGTTTTTAATCCAGCTTTCATCGGAAGAATATAAAAATTCAGAGTATTTCCCTTTTGGGAAGACTAAATCAAGCTTTTTATCAAAGAATGCTAATTGAGAAATAACTTTAGTCGCTCCGCAATCAACACCCAAGATATACTGACTAGACATCTAGTCCATATTTCAGTTTTATAGTATTTATACGTTTTATTGAATCTCGTATTCTTTCCATAGAAACCTCATTGTTTTCCACAAGCTTCGTTATAGCTTCTATTGATTTTGGAATATAATTTTTATCGTAAATCAGGTTATTTCCAAGACAAAATAAATCTACACCTGCATTGATCATTAACTTGAAAATTTCTTTTAGGCTGTAATGATCTGAAATTGCTCGCATACTTGGATCGTCACATATGATAATACCATTAAAACCTAGATCCTCTCTTAACATTCCTTGGATTATTTTCTTTGAAAGAGAAGCTGGAAATTTATCATCTAGCTTTTTATCTAGAGCATGAGAGACCATTATAGTATCTAAATCTTTTGATTTAATTAATTCATTAAAAGGATGTAAGTCTTTAACAGACCAAGTTTCCGTTATATCGGTATATCCTTCATGTGTATCTGTGTTTGCTGAACCTAATCCTGGGAAATGTTTTCCAGATGTGATAATATTTTTAGAACGATGTACCTCCGTAAAAATACGAGTATGTTCAATAAGTACTTCTGTATCATGAGAAAATGCGCGTTTTGTATCAGATATTACCGTCCCGACTCCATAATCTAAATCAATAACTGGTGCAAAATTTAAGTTGATACCCATTGATGAAAGGTCCTCAACCATATCCTCGGCAAATTGTTTCGTCATTAATTTACTATTTAATAATCCAATTTGATTCCATGATGGAGTGTCAGAAAAACCATATATTTTCCTTAATCGTTCGACTTCTCCACCTTCCTGGTCTACTGCAATAAGGAGTGATTTTTCAGTAATGCTTTGTAGGTCTGCTACCAATTTTTTTAGTTGTTTTGGAGAACTAATATTTCTTGATCCAGAGCCACCTATCTCTAGATCCTCATCATAAAGAATCACTCCGCCAAGGTTATAATCATTAATAAATTTGACTATGTCTGATTCTTTATTAATTGAGGTTCCTCGAAAACCAGCTATGATAAGTTGACCAATTTCTTGCTTAATAGATTTTGTCATACATAAAAGATAAATTGAATAAATTTAATCACGAATGAAAAGATATTATTATATAAAAGTTTTTTTTATGATGATTTTTTTTGCGTCTTTATTTATTGGCAGTTGCTCAACGGCCCCTCAAGCGACTACAAGTGTTAAAGAGGTAAATAAAGTTCTAACAGGATTGGATATTCTTTCACAAAATAATTTTGATGCTTTAAATGGAAGAAGAGTAGGCTTAATTACGAATCAAACAGGGGTTGATCGTAATTTAATACAGAATATTGATTTGTTTCAAAATTCTGGGAACGTTAATCTAAGAGCAGTCTTTAGTCCTGAGCACGGTTTTAAAGGGTCCGAAGAGGCTGGGAAGGTAATATTAGATACAAGAGATAGTATAACTGGCTTAAGGTTTTACTCGCTTTATGGAAAAGAAAAATCGCCAACAGCTGAGATGTTAAAAGATATCGATATATTAGTTTTTGATATTCAAGATATTGGAATAAGATCTTATACATACATTTCAACTATGGGTTTAGCGATGGATGCTGCGGCCAAAAACGGTGTAGAATTCTTAGTTTTAGATAGACCTAATCCACTCGGAGGCATAAGAGTTGAAGGTAATTCACTCGATATGGATTATCAGTCTTTTATTGGAATGTACCCAATACCCTACGTTTATGGTCTAACATCCGGAGAATTGGCTACATTCATCAATGAAAAGTCTTTCATTAGTAAAAAAAAGTGTGATTTAGAAGTGATAAAAATGCTTCATTGGTCCCGCAAAAAATCCTTTAAAGAGACCTTTTTAAACTGGGTGCCAACATCTCCACATGTACCAAACGATAAAACACCTTATTTCATGGTTGCAACGGGAATTCTAGGAGAATTAGGTGTCTTTTCTATTGGAGTTGGTTATACAATCCCATTCCAGACTATTGCGGCACCATGGATTAATTCTCAATTAATTTCAGTAAAGATGAATGAATTAAAGTTAAAGGGGGTGACTTTTAGACCAATCGATTATAGCCCATACTATTCTTTATACAGTGGCAGATCTGTTGGAGGTGTTCAAATCCATATTACAGATTATAATGAAGTCGATTTGTACTCAATACAATTTTATTTTTTACAAGTTCATCATATTTTATATCCTGATAAAAATCCATTCTCAATGGCTAAGCCTGAAAAAATTAAAATGTACGATAAAGCAATGGGAACTAGTGCTGTAAGAAAAATATTTATGATTGAAAATACGCATAGTTCTATCCGTGGAATTATTAAACAAGATATTGAACTTTTTCATCGAGAAAAAAAGCAGTACCATTTATATGAATAAAATTTTTTCACTCTTTATTTTATTTTTTTTTTCATGTAATGGGTTTGCATCTTCATATAGTTGGGTTGAAACACTACCAAAACCCTGGACGCTCTCAGAAGATGAATTTGAAACATTTCTGCCTCAATTTCTATCAAGATACCCTAATTATTTAAACAGACTAAAAGCTTTGAACATATGGAGGTTGAATACGCCTTATGGCCTATATTGCCTTGGTGAAGAAAGTGGGCAAGATAAAGACCCCATTATTCGTAATGACTCTTCAGACTGTACTGTCCATGTTTTAACAACGATGGCTTTTGCCGAAAGCTCTAGTTATCTTGAAGCGAAAAAAGTAATGCGAAATATACATTATAAAAAAAATAAAGATGGCAAAAGTAGTGCCACTTATGAATCTCGCTGGCATTTTACTTCAGATAGATTATTAAACAATCCCCAAACTCCTGATATCACATCATCTATAGCAAATGATGATTATCTTGAGACTGTGAGGATTGAATTAAATAAAAAAAAGAATGGTCAACCTTTTCTGAATTTAAACTGGACATCAAAAGAAGAAATAAAATATATCTCAATCGAAAAATTAGATAGACAACTTTTAAATAAATTACCAGAAGTATGTGGTATCGCATTTGTAAAAAAAAGCTACTTTAAGTTAGGTCTTGTGATTGCGCACGAAGGGTTTTTAGTAGATAAACGAACATTTTTTCACGCTTCATCAGAATATAATAAAACGGTAGCTGTTGATTTAATGAGTTATCTTAAAGATGAGGATAATTATAGATTTGATGGCTTAATGTTTTATAAATTAAATAAATCGTCTGAAAATTAACCCTCATCTAATATTCTTTTTAAAAACATAAATGACTTAGCTCTGTAATCATTGTAAAGAATTGAGTTAGAATCAAGTGAATGAATATCGACTTTTCCACCTTGATGGATAAAATTCATATCGCCAAGACTAATCCCTACATGAGTAACTTTTTCACCATCTCCAAAAAATAATAAATCTCCAGAAAGAGCATTATTAATATCAATTTTTTTCCCGAGGACTGCTTGTTGCCGAGCATCTCTAGGCAGGGATAATCCGACTGCTTTGAAAACTGTTTGGGTGAAACCCGAACAGTCACTCCCTTTTGAAGAGTTTCCACCCCAGATATATGGAGTTCCAATTAGTTGCTTTGCCTTATATGCGAGGCTCTTTTTAATCCCAGCTGGGTGATGATTAATTTGATTCGATAAAATTAAATCTTCTGTTAAAATAAATCCTTTCCTATTGTCAGGTAGAATAACTTTTGTCCATTTATTAATAGTTTTTGTACCCCAAACGACATTATTTAAAATTATATCACTGATTGGCAGACTTGATTTATCTGGCTCTGAATAAATAGTGCTATGTGATTTTTGGATCATATAATTTGAATTTTTAAGCCATTTTTTCACTGTTAACTCGTCGCAGCGAACAATAGCACTTTTGTTTATCCAACCAACATAGTCATACTCAGATTGACATAAAAACCAATCTCCTTTTTGCTCCTGTAATCTGACGTAGTTTCCCATGATTACTTGGTCAACCATTTGGGATGAATGCTTTGGTTCTTGGCGTAATGGAGTAACGCTCACATTTACTAAACCATATATGCTATCATTTAGTAGAGTGTCGGGTAATAAATTAACTTCAAAGAAATAAGACCGGGATTCTGCATAAGATTTTACTTCTGTGTAGACTTTTTTATTGCTTGTCTTACCTTCGAGAACCCAATTTTTCTTTTTATAGTTTAAGAAGACTTCGTTTATTTCTAGCGTTTTATCTTTGATAAAGTCATTAGCTATAGCGGAATAACGACCATTGAAATCTTTTTCAATTTGAACACTTGAATTACAGCTAAATAAAAAAAATATTTTTAATAAAATAAAGCAACTTAATAGCTTCTTGTCTTTTTTCATCCTTTTACAAGCCACCTGCACAGTTGATTTTGGAATTCCCGAAGAGGTTCTAGCGATCCAGTAAAACCATTTATAAGTATAGAAAAGGCTAAAGGTCCATGTTTTTCAGAGTTGATATAGCCTGATAAAGTCGACACACCAGACAAAGAACCTGTTTTAGCTATAACGTTATCTCCCGTATTGACCAAACGATCTTCTAGGCCACTATTTTTTGAGCCACCATTTGGTAACTTATTTTTGAAATATTCAGTAAAATGATTTTCATTCATATAAACTAACAAATTAACTATTTGATCTGCACTTAATAAATTATATCGAGATAAGCCTGATCCATCTGCAATCCGTAGAAAGTTAGTATCAATATTTACTTTATTAAAAAGGAATGATTTTATAGCTTTACTGCCAGATTGTGAAGAACCAATTCCAAATGCTTTATAACCAATCTTTCTTAATAATAATTCGGCAATTTGATTGTTACTTTCAAACATCATTTTTTTTGATACAGCCCAGAATGGTTTAGACTCATGCACTATCAATGTATCAATTTTTTTTTCAACATTACTAAATTTAATATGATTGGTTTTAACCCCATGCGAGGATAGAAAATGTTCAAACAACTCTGCATTATAATTTCTGGGGTTATAAATATTTTTTTTTAAGGTATCAGGTATAGCCCCTCTTAAAACTTCACCGCTTATTATGAACTTATTAGTTTGATTCACCCAGTCTCGATCAATTCTAAACGGATCATAGTCTAATGTATCATTAACAGTAATAGATTGATTCTCTATGGAAATTAGGTTTGAATAAGGGGAGAAGTTAATCTGAGCGGGTTCTCCCATTTCAGATGGAGAGTATTCAAAAGTAATACAGTTATTATCTACCGTAATCGCACTTATTGGAGCAGAAAATTCATCAGACCCTTCATCCCACATCCAACCCATCCCATAATCTAAAGTATCCAATATAGAAGTATTGATAAAAAGAGTATCAATATTTGTTTTGTCAATAGAAATGACTCTAGCTAAAGAGTCAAGGTTATAACTTGTAAGAGTAGGGTCCCCGCCTCCGATTAAAACAATATTTTCTTTATCTTTGCCAATTATTGTTTTGAAAAAATATTCTGGTCCGAGTGATTCCAAAGCAGAGGCGAAAGTCAAAAGTTTCATATTACTTGCTGGTATTAATAGTCTTTTACTATTCAGCTCATAGAGAGTTTTACTATTTTCTAATGAAACAATTTTAATTCCAATTGTTGCATTTAGATTAGCTTCTTCAAGAATTAAGGCTATGTTTTTTTGAAAATATCTCCGTTTTTTCTTAATTGAGTAATTAAGTGTTGAGGAACAAGAAAAAGCGAATATGCAATATATAAGAATCGGATAGAGCTTGAAACTTTTAGAAAAAAAATGAGTAATTCGATTTTTTACCATAACTATATGTAATGATTTTTTGATTAATATTAATTATTCTTAAGAATGAAAATTATTTTAACATAATTTAAGCTAATTAAAATTAAAGATTAAGTAAGTGCCAGCATGAAATATAAAATAAAAAGATTACCTCTTTTAGATCTTAAGCCTCGACTAATAGTTTTTGTTTTTTGTTTTCAGATATTACTTTCCCAACGTGTTGTTGGTTATCTTCCGGATTGGGTTTCAGGAAATCTATCTATCTCAAATATAGATTATAGTGTTGTTACTCATGTTAATCACGCTTTTGCATGGCCGGATCAGAGTGGTAACATAATGTCATATAGTAATATGTTTAATCCTATTATAAGTCAAATCGTGCATACGAATGGTGCCAAAATCTTACTTTCTCTTGGTGGTTGGGGGAATGATGTCGGTTTTAGAGTTGTAGCGGCATCCCCTGATTTACGATCAACATTTATAAATAATTTATTAGATGTAATGGATACCTATGGATATGATGGCGTTGATATGGATTGGGAGCACCCGACATCGAATGATGATCGTCAAAATTTAAATTTTCTGATTTCTGAAATGGATTCAACTTTTAATGCGCATGATCCGGATTTATTAATTACAATGGCTGTACCGGTTTCAAATTGGTCGGGACAATGGTATGATTTCTCATTTTTAAGATTTTATATTGATTTTTTTAATGCTATGACCTACGATATTCATGGCTCTTGGTCTAGTCATGCTGGACATAATTCCCCTCTTTATTCATCTCCAGTTGGAGACCCAGACGGATCAGTGGAAACAGGAATAAATTATCTAGTTTATACTAGAGGTATTCCAGCGAATCAAGTCAATCTTGGGTTACCATTTTGGGGCAAAAAATATAATGCTTCAGATATTAATATGTCATTTAGTGGTGATGTAGTAGACAAATTTTATCCTGAAATAATAAATCTAATTGACAACGGATGGACCTATGAATGGGATAGTGTAGCACGATGTCCTTATCTTAGAAATGACGAGCAATCAAAGATTATAACCTTTGATGATGAAGAATCAATAAAGTATAAATGTGAGTTTGCACATGATAGAAGCCTAGGGGGAGTTATGATTTGGGCTCTTAGCTATGATTTAGTTCAAGGAGAACAAAAGTTGATTGAATCTATAAATCAAAATTATTTATCATTGGTTGACGAAAAAAAAAGTATAAATCCTAAGTCTTTTTCCTTGAAATCTTATCCAAATCCTTTCAATTCAAATTGTACAATAGAGTTAGATATTAAATCACCAGAAAATATTAAAGTAAGTATTATATCAATAACTGGGCAGTACATTGGCCAATTATTGAATCGTGAATTACCAATAGGTAAAATCTACCTGGATTGGAATAAAAATGATATTTCACAAACAATTAGTTCCGGTGTCTTTTTTATTAAAGTCTCTGGCAATAAAACTCAAATAATAAAAAAAATAGCCTACCTCAAATAATATGAATCTTAACTCTTGGTCTCCTCTTGAAGAAGCATTCTTTCCAAAAAGTAATTTTAACGATCAAAACGTAAAATTACCGTACCTTACTGTTGATAATTTTCCCGATCTGGGATTATTAACATCATTGAGATTCTTGGAGTGGGTGATCCAAAATCCTAATGGAGTAATCAGTCTACCTACAGGAAAAACTCCTGAATACTTTATCAAATGGACTCATTATCTACTTAAAAATTGGAAAAGTCCAAAAGTCTCTTCACTTTTAGAAAAATATAATTTCAAAACGAATCAGAAACCAAATCTTTCGAATTTAAAGTTTGTCCAAATAGATGAATTTTATCCCTTAGATCCAATTCAAAAAAATTCTTTTTATGATTATGTTAAGCACTTTTATATTGATGGTTTTAAGCTCTCATTAGAAAAATCACTATTAATAAATTCTCGAGAAATTGATCTATATAATAAAGAGCCTTGGGAACAGGTTTTTCCTGAAAGTAAAATTGATTTAAGTCTACGATATAGAAATCCCATCTCATTACATGAAGAAAAGCAACAAGAGTCAATCTATTTAATTGATCAATGGTGTAACGAGTATGAAGAGAAGATTAGATTCTTAGGCGGGATTGGTTTTTTTCTTGGAGGAATTGGGCCCGATGGACATATTGCTTTTAATGTCAGGGGATCTGATCACAATTCCACAACGCGCTTAATGGAGACAAATTTTGAGACTCAAGCCGCCGCAGCAACAGACTTAGGCGGTATTGAAATTAGTAAAAATAGGTTGGTTATTACTATTGGCTTAGGAACAATAACATATAACGAAAATGCAACCGCAATAATAATTGCTGCTGGAGAAGCAAAATCAGCTATAATTCAAAAGTCTTTAGAATCAGCCCCAACGATTAAATTTCCAGCAACATGCCTTCAGAAATTAAATAATAGTAGATTCTATCTCACAGTTGGTGCAACAAAAAAGTTGACGAACTATAAAAAAGTTTATTGGGAGAATAAAGATTGGAATTTGAAAAAGAGTCAAAGGGCACTACTCCATTTGGCAAAAGAAAAGAATATTTTTGGTAAAAAGATCAGTTTAAATGAATTAAGAGAAGACTCCATTTGTAAAAATATTCCGAACCTATCGGAGAATACTGTCTCTGAAATAATTGATAGTATTGATGCCAAAGTAAAAAAAGGGATTAAACAAGAAAAAGATCAGGTCTATTATCATACTGGTCCTCATCATGATGATATCATGTTGGGTATGATGCCACACATTATTCATTTAATTCGAGAGCCAACGAATAAGCATATTTTTACAAATATGACTTCGGGATTTACAAGTGTTACAAATTCCTTCATACGAAAAATAATTAAAAAGACATTGGACTTATTTCATAGTGATAAGATTCAAATGATAAATTATGATAACTTTTTCACAGATGGATATAAATATAGATGGGATAAAGATGTCTACCATTATCTAGATAAAATTGCAAATAATGATATTCAAGGCCAAAATAGAGGGCTTTCACACAGAGTTGTTAGGGCATTAGTAGAAGTTTATGGCGTCGAGAGCAAAAAACAATTAGAAAAAAGATTGAAAACAATTTTAGAGGAATTAGATAATAGCTATGATGGACAAAAAAATTCTCCTAAAATTCAAAAATTAAAAGGCATGGTTCGTGAGTATGAAGAAGAGCTAGTTTGGGCAAATTATGGTGTCCGAGTTCAAGATGTTAATCACCTGCGTTTAGGTTTTTACCAAGGGGAAATATTCACAGAGCAACCAGAAGATTTAAGAGATGTTGCTCCAGTATTAGAACAATTGAAAAAGATAAACCCGACTGTTATATCATTAGCATTGGATCCTGAAGGAAGTGGTCCTGATACACATTATAAAGTTTTACAAACAATTGCTGAAGCTGTAAGACAATGGAGTAAGATAAAAGATTTATCAAATTTGAGAATTTGGGGCTATAGAAATGTTTGGTATAAGTTTGATTTAGCAGAAGCAGATATAATTGTTCCAGTTACATTAAACTCACTATCAATTATGAACTCAACTTTCATGAATTGTTATTTAAGTCAAAAAGAAGCTTCCTTTCCAAGTTATGATTTTGATGGGCCATTTTCAGAACTTTCACAGAAGATTTGGGTGAATCAACATCGAGATCTCCAGTTAATGTTAGGTCGTGATTATTGGTACCGAAATGAAAGCCCTCATTTAAGGGCAGTTCATGGAGCGGTTTACTTAAAAGAGATGAACGTTTCTAGTTTTTTAAGCATTGCTCGAAATTTAGCAGATGCTGTTGAAGGATCAGCACTTTTTAAAGATTCAATTTAGAAACCTGTTTTAAAGAATCGGATGTTTGAATTTTTTTAGCAAGCTGAAATAAATATAATACTGATTTTTTAATTTCTTCTTCAGAACAAGGGTTGCAGAGACCTTTGGGTGGCATAACCCCTTCATCTCCAGCTTTACCTTCCCAAACACTTTTATATAGTGCTTGGAATCCTTTACCTGCTGCTTCATTCCAGTAATCTTTTTCTGACAGCGTTTTTCCTCCATTTGAGCCGTACATATGGCAGCGAAAACATGTAGTTGCCCAAATTGATTCTCCAATTATTCTATCTTGTTCTGTGAACCTATTGTATTCATCTGATTTATAAATATTAACGGGAGGTTTAGTATCGCAAGCTTGCAAAAAAATAAAAAGTAAAGTTATACTGATCTTAATCACAATATTTATATATATAATTATCGGATACCTAATTTTAAGATATCGTGAATATGTATAATTCCATCTGGTTTTTTTAATTCCGTGTTGGAATATACAAATAGGCTAGTGATCGAATGTTTTTCCATAAGCTCTAAAGCTGAAATTGCGAGAGTATCAGATGTCACGGATTTTGGATTTTTTGACATAATTATTTTGGCAGGTTGATCAAAAAAATCTTTATAATTTTCTTCAATCCCGCGGCGAATATCACCATCAGTTATAATGCCGATCATCTGATTTTTTTCATCTAAAACACCTGTTACTCCTAAGCCTTTCTCTGAAATAGTAAGTAATGCTTTCTTAATTGTTGTTGAGATCGTGACAAAGGGTAGACTCTGCTCTTTGTGAATAAGATGATCTATCGTTAATAAAAGACGCTTACCAAGTATTCCGCCGGGATGAAGCTCAGCAAAGTTTTCTTTATTAAACCCACGTAATTCTAGAAGTGAAATAGCCAGAGCATCTCCCATGGCTAATGTTGCGGTAGTACTTGCAGTTGGTGCGAGGTCAAGTGTGCAGGCTTCCTTTTCAACAGATGTATCTAGGAATAGATCGGCCTGGATAGACAAGGTTGATTCTTTTGCTCCAATCAATCCAATAATAGTCACGTTTTTTTTTCTTAATGCTGGTAAAATTTGAATTAATTCTGAAGTCTCGCCACTATTACTTAATATTATCATGATATCTTGATTTGTAATCATACCGAGATCACCATGGATTGCCTCACTTGGGTGTACAAAATAAGCGGGTGTACCTGTTGATGCCATAGTTGATGCTATCTTTTGAGCTATTAAGCCTGATTTACCCATTCCAGATATGATCAAGCGACCAGGGCAATTGAGTATTGACTCTACAGCTAATTCAAATTTATCATCAATACGATTTTCTATCATTGAAACTGCATCTGCTTCAATTTTTATGACTCTTCGTCCTATTGATTTTATATCTATATTTTTCACAAATTAAATTTAATACTATTAAAGATTATAGTAGTTTAGTTTATGTTCTAGAATTAGTTAATCTTATGAGAAATTTATTGATTTTATTTTTAAATACATTACTTTTTAGCTCACCTCTAAAAGTTGGTGAACATGCGCCTGAATTTAAATTATATGATCAAGATAATAAGCTGCATAATCTAAAAGATTACAGAGGTGAAAAACTTGTTATTTATTTTTTCCCTAAAGCTGAGACTCCTGGATGAATTAAACAGGCCTGTGGGTTCCGTGATGAATTCCAAAATTTTAGTGATTTTGATATCTCAATATTAGGCATCAGCTTTGACTCAAAAAGTAGTCTGAAAAAGTTTAAAGAAAAATATAACCTACCTTTCAACTTTTTATCGGATAGCAAAAAAACAACTGGCTCTGCATATAAAGTAAATAAATATTATTTTTTCCCTTCTAGAAAAACATTTTTAATTGACGAAAATGGAATTTTAGTACATATTTTTGATGAAGTAAATATTCATAGTCACCCTGAAGATATTTTAAAATTTTTTAATGAACAAAAAATGGAGGATTAATGAAAGTCTCTATCGAATATTGTAGCATGTGAAATTACCTTCCTAATGCTTCCAGTTTGGAACATGAATTAAAAAACGAATTTAGTAATATTGATATTAATTTGATATCTAGCAGTGGAGGTGTTTTTGAAGTCATGCTTGATGAGAATTTAATTTTTTCAAAAAAATCACTAAAACGTTTTCCCAACGATGGAGAGATTATTAAACTAATAAATGGAATCTGAAACAGAGCTAACGACTAAGGTCGAGTATAAAGGCAGGTCATATTTTATAAAAACTGACCAGGGGATTGACCTTTCATTAAAAAATAACTTTGATAATAAAAATCCTATTTTTTTTAAGGCTAAACAATCGAGTCTGAATCCTGTTCAAATTGGAGGCTTTAAAGGTGATATAAAACAGGGTGGAAGTTGTAATGTTGGTATTGCTTCTATTGATATTCATTGTACAGGAACTCATACTGAATGTATAAGCCATGTGAGTGAAAGTGAAACTAAAATAGTTGATGTTTGTCCTAGAAGTTTTATTCCTTCACAATTAATTTCTTTAAAGCCTGATCATATATCTAATACTTCAGATTCATATCATGCTAAAATCGCTTCAGATCTTGTAATATCAAAGAAAATGTTAGTGAGTAAAATTAAAGACCAGATATCCTCTTTAATTATTCGGACTTTGCCTAATACAAGCCTCAAAAAAAACCGGAATTACGACCTAGAGATAGCTCCATTTTTTACTTCAGATGCTATTAAATACTTAAGCAAACTCTCTGTCCAGCATCTACTGGTAGATTTACCTTCAATTGATAAAGCCGATGATGGTGGAATACTTGGAAACCATCATGAATTTTTTAAAAAAGGAAAAACTATATCTGAATTATTATACATACCTAATTCGGTAGAGGACAGTTTTGGCTTTTTACAAATTCAAATTCCTAATTGGAATCTAGATGCTGCACCAAGCCGACCGATTTTTTATCCAGTGTGATTTTAGTTTTTCATGCTTTTAAATACTTATGTAATTTTAGATATAATTAATAACTAAGAAAGGTTACTTAGAATAATGAGTGAGCATTTGAAAAGTGTCATAACATGTGATGTAGATGGTAAAGTCGAAACATTTAGTGAAGGGGCTGTTGACCTTTTTGGTTATTCTGAAGAGGAAGTTGTTGGTAAAATGAGAGTCAGTGATTTTAGTGATGGGCAAGTCGTTCTTGGTCATGTCGTTGGTTGGCTTGCTGAAGCTGTAGACAAAGGAGTCTGGGAAGGCAATACTGTCTTCTTACATAAGGATGGTAGTGAGCTACCATCTCGTATTAAAATAACGCCAACTAAATCAAAAGATGGAGAACACATAGGCTATTGTGGTGTTACAAGTCCTCTAAAAGATAAAACAGCTGATGAGGTTCGTCCCAAAATTGATATAATGACTAAAATATTCACATGGGTTGTGATAATGAGATTACCATTCTTATCCGCAACTTTTGTTCCTATTTTTGTTGGAGCAGCTATCGCAAAGTTTGCAGGGTATCCTATTCAGTGGGGTTGGCTTGCACTGACAGCACTTGGAGGTGCATTACTACAAATTGGTACAAATACATCAAATGACTACTACGATCACGTGAGTGGTACTGATGAAATAAATTACAATTATAGTAATGTTGGTCTTAATGGTGGTGGGCGAGGGATTCAAATGGGTCTCATCTCAGCAAAAGGTATGCTAACTTTAGCCATTGTAACTTTTGGGCTTAGTGCTCTTGTCGGTATTCCTTTAATTCAAAAAGCTGGACTTCCAGTACTTTGGTTAGGACTAGTTGGATTCTTTTCAGGTTTATTCTATACAGCACCTCCTTTTAAATTTTCTTCTAGAAAAGGATTAGGCGAACTATTAATAGGTTTAAATTTTGGTCCTTTAATGGTAGCTGGAAGTGCATTAGTACAGACGGGTAAACTTTTACCAGAAGCTTTTTTAGTCGGTATTCCAATTGGTCTATTGATTGCTGCTGTTGTTTATGTGAATGAATTCCCTGATCATGATAGTGATAAACAAACAGGAAAGAAGACATTGATTGTGGTATTTGGACCCGAAAAAGCGAGAGTCGGTTATGTTTCCTTAGTTGTTGGAGCTTTCCTTAGTATTATTGCTCTTGTCTTGAGTGAGAGGTTACCATCTGAATCTTTGATTTCTCTACTGGCTGCTTACTTTGGTTTTAGAGCTATTCAAACTTTATATAAGCACTATAATAGTAGACTTTTAGAACCGGCTAATTGGGGGACTATTATTATGCATAATGTTACGGGTTTATTATTATTTATAGGGCTTTGGGTTGCCTCTGCTTAATATAAAATAGTTTTCTAACCTTTCTCTTTTTTCAAAAACCCCCATTATTGAGGGTTTTTTATTTGGAGATGAATAAATACTTTTGTAATATACTTACGAGTAACTTACGAGTAACAAACAAAGAGAGATTTTTATGATGAAATATTTTATTAAGAAAAAAAATAAACAGATGTTATCCTTTGAAGTAATACGTGCTGTTTCACGTTTAAATAGTCATGCAAATAAATTATCATCCCAATCTATTGTTTGGAATGGAAAGGGAATTACAAACTTGTCTATTACCTCATGAACAAGATGCTGTCTCCTAAATTAGAAAAGTTTTTAAACTTTATTCAAAGGTTTACACTCATGAATGGTCAATCTCCATCTTATGAAGAGATTATGACCAGTCTAGGCTTTGGATCATTAGGGACAGTTAATTGGTATGTAAAGACCTTGGAAGATAAAGGTCATCTATCGCGTATAAAAGGCCCCAACGGGAAACGAGCGCTTATTTTAAATCAAAATGAGCACATCACAAGTACAATGGCTCGTTTACCGTTGTTGGGCTTAATTGCTGCTGGTGAGCCAATTGAAGCTTTAGAAAATCCTGAAATGGTGGACGTCCCGTCATCTTTATTACATCCGGATCATTATGTGCTACAAGTAAAGGGTGATTCGATGATAGAAGAACAGATTCATGATGGCGATTTTATTGTTGCTAAAAAAACAAGCATTGCTCGATCTGGTCAGATTGTTGTTGCAATTATTAATGGAGAAGCAACTTTAAAATGTTACATGCCTAGTAGTAATGGTGTAGAGCTTCATGCTCGAAACCCAAATTTTCCAATTATAAAAATTGATCCAACAGATGATTTCCGTATCAACGGTGTTCTGCTCTATTCTTTTAGAAATTATTTGAATTAGGTAAAACTCTATGAATGTAAGAGACGTTTTTCACATACGTCTTAAGGGTCTAGAGCTTCAGGCAGAGCAGATTATAGATCCTACTTTAAAAAAACGTCCTGTTGCCATCATATCATCAAATAGTTCTAATAGTATAATTATTGCTCTATCTCCGGAAGCTGAAGAAGAAGGGTTCTCTTGTGGTATGAAAGTCTCAACAATACGAAAAGTAAATCATGGAGTTCGCTTGTTGCCCTATAATAAATCACTTTATACAAAATTAAATAAATATATCTACAACACTGTATCTATGCATACACCTATTGTTGAGCCAAGAGGAATAGGAGAGTTCTTCTTAGATATGAATGGTATGCGACTTTTAAGAGGAGATGTTCAAAATAATGGTTTATCTATTCTTGAATCTATAAATAATAAAACAAGAGTTATCGGACAAGTCGGGATAGGATCTAATAAATTGGTAAGTCAAACAATCACAACCGTTACTTCAGATAAAATTTATCAAGTTAAAGAAGGGTTAGAATCTCAATTTTTTTCATATTTAGACCCAGATATTTTGCCTACCGCATCAGAGAAATCAGTAAATAAAATAATTAAATTTTTATTAATTAATAAAATCAAGAGTCTTCAATCGATAATAAAAAGCCCAGATGAATTCAAAATATTATTTGGTGTCCATTCTGTTCAACTTGCAAAAGAATCACACGGCAAAGATTCTCGACCAGTTAAACCATTAGAAGAAAAAGATATTATTTTAAGGCAAACAATTTTATTCGAAGATACAAACTCTAAAAATATTTTAGATGCATTGGTTAAAGATCTTGCTGAGCAGATTGCATTTGAATTAAGAAAAAGATGGCAGTTAGCAAAAAAAATAAAAGTTGAAATACATTATGCTGATGGTTATCAAATGTTGCAATATGGGAAAGTTGAAAGCCTTGATGATTTTTCAGTGATAGAAGTCTGTCAATTATTATTTGAACAAGCAAATAAGAGGAGAAACCGAATTAGAACAATTTTAATAGTTGCTAGCCATTTTTTTCCTTTTGCTGACCAAGTAACAATATTTAGAACAATAGATGATAAAAATATGGAGTTATCTAAGGCCATTGAAAATATTCGGCAGCGATACGGAGTTAATGCTTTACAAACAGCTAATATTTTTCAGGCATTAGGGAAGTCATAATGTTTGTTCATTTAAATACTCATTCAGTCTATTCTAAAATGAGTGGCCTCTTATCTTTACATGATTTAGTAGAATTGACAGCAAAATCATCTATGGACAAAATTGCATTAACTGATACGAACGGTTTATGGGGTTTTATTCGATTTGTACAACATGCGCGTAATAGAGGTCTAGGTCCGATCGCTGGAGTAAACCTAATCACAAAGATGGATGAACTAATTGTTTTGGTAGAAAATCAATCTGGGTATGAAAATCTTTGCCGAATTATATCTGATGTGCACAGAAATTTGGATAAACCAATTATTGAGCTTATAAGAGATAGATCAATAGGTCTATTTTTTTTATCATATAACGAAAAAACATTAAGTCTATTAAAAAAGATTATTCCAAGTAGTCATTTATTTGTAGAGCTAAGACCTGGATTTCAAGAAAATATCATACATAATTTAGCTAGAAAATTAAGATTAGAAGTTGTTGTAACAGGAGATGTTTATTTTAAATCAAAAAGTGATCATGAAGCTCATCTAACACTTCGTGCTATTCATTATAATTCGACAAAAGATAATTTAGACTCTTCTCAGTATAAAACATTACAACACTGCTTTAGAAATGAAGAACAGATGATAGAGCTCTTTCCAAACAGCTTAAGTTTTTTAAATAACAGCTACTATTTAGCTAACCGTTGCAAAACAAACTGGTCATTTATAAATACAATTTTTCCAGGACTTTCTTTAAAGAATACTCATAAGTCTAATACAAAGCTTAAAGATAAAGTGTATTCTGGTGCTAAAAAGCGGTATACTAATTTAAATGATCTTATTCGTTATAGAATTGAATATGAATTGAAACTCATTAATGAAAAAGGATTTTCTCCTTATTTCTTAATTGTAGAGGATATTGTTAAGCAGACCAATGCTACTATTGGTCGAGGTTCTGCTGCTGCATCCATTGTTAGTTACTGCTTATTTATTACACAGGTTGACCCGATTAAGTATACACTTAATTTTCAAAGATTTATTCATACAGAGAGGAAAGATATGCCTGATATTGATATTGATTTCCCATGGGATGAACGAGATAATATTCTGAATTATATATTTAAAAAATATGGTGATGAGCGAACCGCAATGGTCTCAAATCAAGTATTCTTAAAGCCAAGGTCCGCTATTAGAGAAGTAGGTAAGGTTTATGGACTCTCTAATGAAGAGATTAATCAGATAACCAAGAGAATAGGCTGGTATACATCACGCAAAAATCTAGTCTCTTGGATTCGAACAGACACAAAGTTTTCTAATCTAGATTTAGATGAGACTTTGATTAAGGTTTTAAAAGAAAGTGAAAAAATAATTGGATCTTTTAGGCACTCGTCAGTTCATTCTGGAGGGGTAGTTATTGTACCTGATGAGATTGAAAAATATGTTCCAGTTCTTAAGGCACCTAAAGGTGTACAGATTGTAGAATGGGAAAAAGATCAAGTCGAAGATTCAGGTTTGTTAAAAATTGATATTTTAGGTAATCGTAGTTTATCTGTTGTTCGTGACACGATTAAACATATTAATTTGAATTATCAAGGGGATGAAATAGATAAAAAGTATTTTAACTATCATTATATTCAACCGATAGAAGATAAAAAGACAAATGAAATAATGAAGTCTGGAAGAACAATGGGTGTCTTTTATATAGAAAGTCCTGCAACTAGGCAGTTATTATCAAAATCAGGAGTTGTTGATTTTAATCACTTAGTTATTTACTCCTCTATTATCAGGCCAGCCGCTAATAGGTTTACGAATATAATGCTTTCTAGAATACATGGGCAAAAGTGGGATTTGATCCACCCTGATTTAGACTTTTTAAATGAAAGTTATGGTATTATGGTTTATGAGGAACAGGTCTCGATAGCGGTTAT
This sequence comes from Fidelibacterota bacterium, assembly GCA_028338895.1. GTDB lineage: Bacteria > Fidelibacterota > Marinisomatia > Marinisomatales > UBA1611 > JAOLAV01. Next base: position 43,205 of record JAOLAV010000001.1, on the reverse strand, counting down.
GAAAATGGCTGGTTTAAAATATAGTGAAGCAGAAATATTACGTAAAACAATGAGTCGTGATTCTATGCAGAGCCATATAAAATTGTGGAAAAAAAAGTTTACCAGCCTATGTATAGATAGGGGGTATTCTAATGAAGTAATTCATGATGTTTGGGATATGATTTCTTCTTTCGTGGGTTATTCCTTTTGTAAATCTCATTCGGCTTCTTATGCCATGTTATCATTTACTTGTGCATATCTTAAAGCCCATTTTACCGCAGAATTTTTAGCCGCGGTAATATCGAATAGAGGTGGTTTCTATTCTTCTTATGCATACATGAGTGAAGCAAGGAGGTTTGGGATTATAATTATTAAACCAGATATCAACAAGAGCTACTATGAATGGCGAGGTTATGATGATAAAATTATAATGGGTTTTATGAGTATTAAAAATCTTCGTAAAAAATCAATTTATCTAATTTTGGATGAACGAAAAGCTGGTTTTTTTGATTCTCTTGATGACTTTCTAATCCGTGTAGACCTTGATCTGGCAGATGCGATGGCACTTACAAATGCAAGCTGCTTTGACAAAATAGGATTCAACTTAAGTCACCAACAGATTGCATATAAAGTTGCAGGGTATTACCTGCAAAATAAAAATCGAAATACCCTGTTAGGAAATCCTCTAAATCGTAAAATTGATGAGGAAGATACTTTTAGACTAGAAATAGAATCTTTTGGTTATCTCATTTCTATCCATCCAGTATCTCGGTATAGAGGAATACTCAGTAATCGGATTATTTATGCTAAAGATATTTCAAATTATTGTGGTAAATCAATTTACTTAATCGGTTTGTGTATTACCCATAAAGAGTCCATAACTCGTACATCTGAACCTATGCAATTTTTAACACTAGAAGATGAGACAGATATTTATGAATGTGTTTTATTTCCTAAAGCTTTTAAAGAATTTGGAGATCTTCTTCAATGGGAAAAATTATTTATTATTCGAGGTATTGTGAAAGAATCATTCGGAGTATGTAGCATAATGATTGAAAAGATGGCAAGTCTTCAACAATGGGTAAAACGTCTAAACAGTAACCGCCATTCAGCTTAAAAAATTTAATTTGAATCTCCTTACAGTATATTGTACCACGGAAATATTCTCTATTTATTCCAGGTGACTTTTTTTTGAAAAAAGAAGATTATGAATATTCAATTAGTTTTAATGCTGAATTCTTTAGAGTTTTTATTTATTCTATTTAATAATTTTTATATAACACTAACCAAGGTTTAATAATGAAAGAAGAAAATGGAATTATTATTATGACTTTTTTATTATTAGGTATGATAATAATGAACCCTAATAAAAAATTCTTAGATAATCCCCCTTTGAATGAAAGTAACAAAGCAAATATGTTTTTTGAAAATATATTTCAAGACAAAGTTAATCGAAGTCCTGAATTTAAAATGTCATTAGGAATTAAGGAGGATCAGGGTAGCTGGGATGATAATTCGGAGCGAGCCTCTAAAATAAGTTTAGAAAGGACAAAAAGCGAACTCCGATGGTTGAAAAAAAATATCGATTATCAACAATTAGATGAGCAAACTAAATTAAGTTTTGATTTATTTGTCTACGAAGCAGAACGTACGATCTCAAATTATAAATATAGATATCACAATTATCCTTTTAATCAAATGTTTGGTCTACAATCTGATATACCTGCAGACCTAATCAATATGCACAATGTGGATAATGCCCAGGATGCCAATAACTATATCAGTCGATTATCAAAAATCCCCATATTATTTAAACATGCGATTGTTGGATTAGAAAAAAGAAGAAATATGGGTATAATTCCACCAGAATTTGTTTTCCCTCATATTATTCGAGATTGTAAGAATATGATTACAAACGAACCATTTGAGAATAGTCGTATTAATAGTACGCTTCTAGATGACTTTTCCAAAAAAGTCTATGCTTTGGATATTAAAAAGAATGAGAAAGAGCGTTTAATAGCTAAAGCTAGAGAAACACTAATTCAATATGTTAAACCGGCTTATCAAAGTATTATTACTTATTTTGAAGAGCTTGAGCAAGAAGCATCTACTACCGATGGTGTTTGGGCTTTTCCCGATGGTAATAATTTTTATAATTCTGAATTAGCATCTATTACAACAACAAATATGACAGCTGAAGAGATTCATAATGTTGGTTTACAAGAAGTAAGCCGAATTCATTCTGAAATGAAGTTAATAATGAAAAAAATAAGGTTTAAAGGTAATCTACAAGATTTTTTTCAATATGTTAATAATGATGAAAAACTGTTTTACGAGGACTCTAATTTAGGAAGAACTGAATATGTTGCGGATGCTAAAGAAATTGTTGATAATATGAAAAAATCTCTAGACCTTTTATTTAATACAAAGCCTAATGCTAAAATTATTGTTAAACCTGTAGAGAAATTCAGGGAACAATCAGCAGGGAAAGCATTTTACAGGAGTCCTGCAATAGATGGATCTAGACCCGGGATTTATTATGTGAATACTTTTGATATGAAAGCTATTCCAAAATATCAGATGGAGGCGCTTGCTTATCATGAAGGTATCCCTGGACATCATATGCAAATTGCAATTTCACAAGAGTTAAAGGGTCTACCTATGTTTAGAAAGTTTGGATGGTATACGGCTTATGGAGAAGGATGGGCATTATATAGTGAATACCTTCCAAAAGAGATTGGATTTTATAAAGATCCATATTCAGATTTTGGAAGATTAGCCATGGAATTATGGAGAGCTTGTCGATTGGTTGTGGATACAGGAATACATAAGATGAAATGGACAAGAGAAGAAGGCATAGCATATTACTCTGAAAACACTCCCAATGCTGAATCTGATGTTATAAAAATGGTCGAACGACATATTATAATGGCTGGACAAGCAACAGGCTATAAGATTGGAATGATAAAAATTTTAGAATTAAGAGAAAAAGCACGATTTGAATTAGGCGATAAATTTGATATCCGAGAATATCATGATGTAGTATTAACAAATGGTCGATTACCATTAAATATTTTGGAAAAACAAGTGGATAAATGGATCTCTTTAAAACTGAATTAGTTAAAAATAAGAATTTAACGTTTTCTTTCTTCTAGAATTTTTTTTTCAGAAGAAGCCCAAGAACAAATTAAACATTCTCTCATATTATGACTTCTTGCAGGACAATGTTCTCTACCAAAAAAAATGATTTGTAGATGTAGTTTATTCCAAGATTTTTTATCCCATATTTTCTTAAGATCCCGTTCTGTCATATCAACATTTTTTGCTTTTGATAGTCCCCACCTCGCTGCAAGTCGATGAATATGAGTATCAACAGGAAATGCTGGAATTCCGTACCACTGAGACATAACAACACTTGCTGTTTTGTGACCCACACCAGCTAAACTCTCGAGATAATCCCAATCTGCACGCACACCGCCACCGGTGATTAATTGCTGAGCCATTTTTTTAAGATTTTTTGCTTTAGTTGGTGCTAAACCGATATGTCTAATTAAATTTTGAATAATCTCTACATCAAGAGAGGCCATTTCTTCCGGTATTTTTGCTTGTTTAAATAATTGTGGGGTAACTTCATTTACTTTTTTATCTGTAGTTTGCGCTGAAAGCATTACTGCTACGAGAAGTGTGTATGAGCTGAAATGCTCTAGGGGGATTGGAGTAGTTGGATAGAGTTCATCTAGAATCTTTTGGATCTTATCTGCTTTTTCTAAACGAGTCATTAATTTAATTCTGATTTTTAATTGTTTTTGAAATCAAATAAATGATCTCAATTTTTATTTTAATTTTTGTCTACCAAAATCACATGATCGAGCCTTAGTTCCATTAGAAGATCGTCATAACTTATACATCGTCCTTTTATATTAATATTCTCACCTATTCTAGGTTGTATTTTTTTACCTTTTTCAGGGGAGCAGATCACACTATTATTGAGGATAACTAGTATAGAGTCAAACCCAGTTACTTCACCATCAATTTGGACGACTTGATTGATTAATTCATTTGCCTCATTCATTTGAAACCTCCAAAATAATTCAGAAGCATTTGTAGTTAAGACCGGATTTTTGGAAGTATAGTCGGGTTGCATTGACTTCGTATAATAAAAAAAAGCACATAATGCTATAATAGGAATTATTGATCTTACTATTTTCCAATTCATTTCACCTCGAGTCATATCCAATACTATATTTGTATACCTTATAATAGCAAATTGTTTTATCTTAAATATTTGGAACTTAATAAATGTATAAATTTTCCACATTACTAGCAATGCTAGCACTCTTTCAAGGCTGTGAGAATAATATAGCTGATGCAGATCCAATAATTGAGGACTGTTTGATTATTGAATCATATTATAGTAGCTCTGTGGCACCAATAATGGCACAAAGTTGTAATGGATGCCACTCAGGTACGAGTCCTTCAGGAGGGATCTTAACAAATAATTATGAAGATGTTAAAAATGGTTTGAACAGCATAATTAATAGAGTTGAAAGGGATATAAATGTTATTGGTTTTATGCCTTTAGGAGGGGAAAAATTAACGAATGATAAAATATCCATTCTTCATCAATTTTTAGAAATGGAATGTGAATGATTAAACTACTTATACTGATATTTCTATCATTTCCTGTTTTTGGTAAAAATTTATATTTTACACGATCTGGGTCTGTATCATTTTTTTCTAGCACACTTATTGAAGATATAAAAGCAAAAAATGACCAGGTTACCTGTGTTTTAGATGCTGAGTCAGGTCAAGCCTCTTTCCGAATACCAATTAGAGGGTTCACTTTTAAAAATGCCTTAATGCAAGAACACTTTAATGAGAATTATTTGGAGTCTGAGAAATATCCAAATGCAAGCTTTAGCGGATTTATAGAGGGTTGGAAAGATACTAAATTCAATGCTATCCCAACACCAATCATGATATCTGGCGAAATGACGATTCATGGGATTAAACAAAAAATAAAAGAAAATGGAACTATTCAAATGAAAAATAATAAGATCTATGGGAATGCTACTTTTAATTTATTTGTTGCTGACTATGGTGTTGAAATACCTAAAATAGTTCGAGAGAATATAGCAAAATCATTGAGCATTGATATTGAGCTGATACTTAAGAAGAAATGAGAAAATTTTTAATTATATTTTTATTATCGTTTACTTTTGCTCAAGATGATTTGCTGTCTTTTATAGAAGATGAACAGTTTGTCCCATTGCCAATACAAGGGACTTTCAAAGCGACCAGGATAGTTAATGCACAATCGGTAGAATTACCACGTAGTAAAACACTAGAATTCATTATTACTCATAGATTTGGTACTATGAGTAATGGCTTTTATGATTTGTATGGACTAGATGAAGCATCGGCTAGGTTTGACCTAAGTTATGGTTTTAATGAAAAAATAAGTTTGGGAGCGGGAAGGAGTAGTCATAAAAAAACATATGACTTTTTTTCAAAAATTAAATTATTTTCTCAGAAATCAACACCATCATTATCTTTCGCATCTATAGTTTTATTTTCAAAAGTAGAAATTGCAACAATAGCTAAAAATGAAAACTTTAATAATCGTCTTATTTATGACTTCCAATTATTATTAGCTCGTAAAGTAAATCAAAATTTATCCATTCAAATAATACCTACTCTTATACATAAAAATCTAATTCAAAGGTTTGAAGCTAAAAATAATCTTTTCTCTATAGGTCTCGGAAGCCGGATTAAATTAACAAAAAGAGTTTCTTTAAACGGTGATACTTTTTTCCCATTAGGAGGGAGAGGACGATATGTAGGTTTCACACAATCTTGGGGGCTAGGCTGTGATATTGATACTGGAGGTCATGTGTTCCAACTAATAATTACAAACGCACAAGGAACCTATGAAAGCGCTTATATAGAGGAAGCCAACGGTACCTTAAAAGGGGGGGATGTATTTTTTGGCTTCAATATTACAAGATCATTTAATTTTAATTAAACTTTTTTAATCTGGGGCTATAAGAGTAAACATTTTTCCAATTTCTGTACTACCATTTGCTCTATATCTTTGACCTGTCTCTAGATCTTCAATAATCCATTTTTTTGGACACTTTGTACGTATTATAAGATTAACCGCAGAACCTAATTCTTCAGTCTCTTCTCCATTTATAAGTTTTCTAAACGTTTTATTTTTATTCATTATATCTTCTTTTTTATTTTTCATGATTTTAATTTAATTAATCCATTTGGAATGATTTAATTATTTATCCTTATAAATAAAAAACCCCACAAATGTGGGGTTTGGTATTACTTGACATCTTTTCTTTCAAAAGGATGCGATCGACTGTTCCGTGACCTAATTGAATTTAACCTATCTGTGATAAATCGTTTTCTGGAGCGTCTAATATTTTTTCCTTTGGTATGCACTTTTATTCCTATTAATTAATAATGTTCTTTTTCGAGCCGCGAAACTTAGTATAATTATTCTCATAAATATAATAAAATATTTATTTATTTTTTTTTATAAAAATAAACCGAATAAAAGATCCTTCTGATTAGAAAAAATATGATTTATAAACGTCAATATTGAATAAATTTTCCACCCTTTATTCTATAATTTTATAATGTAAGGTAAGACAAGTCATGATATTCTTTTGTTATGAATGATCCATTAATTATTCTAAATATTGGTTATGCCCTTACCTTCGTTGCACTTGCAATAAGAGAAGTTTTATGGTTAAGAATAACACTAACAGCAGCACAAATAACTCTTTTCACATATCATTATTTTTATGCTGCAAATAGTTCAGCATCATTTTGGACATCTGTTTTTGTAATTGTTAATTCTTATAATATTTTTAAAATTTTTTTAGAAAGACGACCAAAATTTATTCCTGACGAAATAAGAGACCTCTACGAAGGAATATTTAAAAACTTGACAGCAAGCGAATTTCTTTACTTTTGGAATATGGGTACAATCAAATCAGTAAATGATGATTACTTCATTCATTCTGGGGAAAAACAAAATAACCTTTTATTAGTTCTTTCAGGAATGGCCAACGTTGAAGTAAATAAAAAACCAATTGCTAGTTTGGGAAGAGGGTCCTTTATTGCTGAAATTAGTTTTTTAACCGGAGAACCTGCCTCAGCGGATGTACTTGCAAAAGGAGAAGTCATTTTCATTGCATGGAAAAGTGAACGATTAAAAAATTTACAGCACGATAATTCCGTATTCTGGATGAAATTACAACATGCACTTTCAGAAGATCTTATTAAGAAGGTTAAACCTCAAGCAAAAAAAGAATCTCAAATAGAAAACGAATAGCGTTTATCTTTGATATAGTTAAATGTACGTAATTTAAAATTATGGTTTTAAAAAGCAAAAGCAAGCAATAATGATAAAATATGGATGGGTATTTAGCCTAATAGCTTCTCTGTATTATGTACTTAGATTCTTTTTACTTGGGTATGAATTTTGGCATTTACTAGTTGGCGTAATTTTTGGTTCAATATCTTACATTTCAAAAAAAGAACTAATGCAATAGAGGTTTTTATCAATAGATGAGAAAAAATAAGAATAATATTAGAAACTTCCGTTTAATTAAAAGAGTCCTAATTGGAGATTAAAATAACTTGCCACTTTTGTTTTCAAATATTTAATATTGAAATTGAAATATTGAATGGGTTTAACAACGAAATTTGGGACTGTGAAGTTTGTTGTAACCCTAACAAAATTTTATACAGATTTGAAAACGAAAAGATAACTCAATTAGAAATTTCAGATGGTAACGAGTAGTTATTTTAAAGAATAGTTATGTCTCTAAACTTGGGATTGCTATTTTAACTTTATTTGTCTAATGGTCAGAAAAATAATATAAAAAAACCCCACTATTGTGGGGTTTTTTTTACAAAGTCTAAAACTTCTACGATATAAAATCGATAAAGTTATTTAGAGTTATTTTTTAACTGTTACAGATGTAAAGCTAATTAGGTTCTGACAAACTCCTGTTAAAACTAAATCAATAAATGTTTTCTTTGTTGTAATCTCGTAATCAGCTGCACCTTTTGCCATTGCATTGGTATCAACTGCGTTAAGAGGGACTAAGTTTACAATCCACATTTGTCTTTTTGTTGTTTCACTATTTCCTTGAGCTCCGTCACCAACAACATGCGTCATTGGGGAACAAGCAGCAACAAAAAGAAGTAAAGAAAGAACTGAACACTGTGTTATCTTTTTAATACTCATTATAGCTCCTAATTAATTAATTAAACGAACTGTAGATAAAAATGATTCAATGAATTCTATAGAGTCATTAAAAGATTTACTATCTATAATAAAATCTAGTAAAAAAATACGATCATTCGTAATTAAAAATAATTTTAGTTCCATTAAATCATTTCTGTTAATTTGATATTGAATTACATTTATTTCATTTAATAAGAATTTAGATTTGAAAACATTTTCTGTTTTAAAGAAATCCATTAAATTATTTTTATATGATTCACTGTCTATAGATTGGTTTTCTTTCAAACTAATATTACCGATTGATAACCCTAATGTATTGGGCTCATTTGTGTAAACATTTATTGAATCGATAGTAAAAAAGTTATTTTTTGAATGATCTATTTTATTTAAAGTTTTATTTACTTCTGTCGAATGAACCTTTTCTATATTGATAGGTAAATTAAACTTTAGATCACTAAATACAACTAATTCACCTAGAAGTTTTTCATTTTCTCTAAAATATTGATTAGAATTTTTATTTAAATTTTGATTTCCATAAAATATTGAAATTAAAAGAATAAAAATTAGTTTATGCATATTTTTAATTGCTCCAATTCTATTTAGCTATAAAAATAACTACTTTACTCTTCTAAATAAATCATTTTTACTCTTTATTAATTAATACATACTAATTTGAATTTTCGGATCTAATAAACATCCAATTTTGATTTCCAATCACATATTCGTTTGTATTATCTCTAATTAATTTTCTACTCATGTAACCGGTCAAAGCACCTGCTGGTACTGTAATAAAGCTTAAATTTATAAAAAAATCGAATCCGGCCAATAAACTCGTATCAAGTTTTTTACCTTTTATTAATGTCTGTGCAACACCGAATATTTGCCCATAAGTAAATGCAGTTAAAAACCCTCGCTTTATACCAAAAAATACAAGGTTTTTATCCATTCCTCCTTTAAAAATTGAGTTAATCTTATTTAAAGGTATGTTATTTACAATTTTATTTTTTCTAAGTTTTATTTGAATTGTATTGGCTGTTATACCTAAGTATGTACCACTAATCTTATTACTCGCAGAATCTAAAATAGAGACCTCAACCCATTCTCCCATAGCAATAAAGACTTGTTCTCCATTTTTTTCAAGCCCTAAGGTTTTGATTCTATTTTGCGCAATAAGAGGTAAGGTGATTAATACTCCTATTATTATTATTAGATATTTTATCATATCAAAAAGACTTTATATTTATAATTTTTATTATGCTGGATGAACACTTACATCAAAATTACCGGAAGAAAGTTTCTCATCAGCATATTGAACAAAATCACGACTAAAAGCATTTTTTGTTATTTTCCACCAATCATTTGAACCTCCACTTGCAAGGAGAGTGATAATAGATTTTTCAAACCCTTTTTTCCTTACAGGATCAATAGATCCGTAAACACCTTGGATATAAATAGCCTCAAAACGTCTAATTGCAACGAGCATCCAAAAAATGGAACCTTAATCTCTCCACGGGATTAAGGATATCCAAACCGTCTTTAGCTTTTATTAAAATTGAGGCAAGTTCATTACTACTAGATATTGCGTTAGCAGTTAGACTCATATCCATACTGCTCTGTTGAAATGTTTGAGACCTTAATACATTTGTATTCATTTTAAGTTGTATCGCTAAATATCCCAATGTTAGAACAGTCACAAGCGCAGCTATTAATTCACCAATACTACTAAGATCTTGAATAGTCAATTTGATACCCTATTGTTATTTTATTAAAAATTAAACCCCATAAATATTTCATGAAAAAAAGACATCTCCTGCATTTCTTTACTATAGATACCTGTTTTATCATTTTTTATGTAGGTCATCTCTTTCAAATATTCAGAGTTCTCTCTTGATAAAATATATCCGATTAAAATATTATTATTAATGGATTTAGATAGCCTGCAGATTAAATCAGTACTGGAATTATCATGAATAAAAGAAATATTAATTTCAATTGGAGTAATCTTAAAAAACGAATCTAAATCAAGTATTCCTTGATAAGTAAATAGGTTGTTGGTTAAATCATAATATAATATTGAAGATATGAAAGTAAAATTGGAGCCAAAGAAAAGCTCATGTTCGATTGATCTTAAATTGTTAAAATAATTAGAATAACCTAAACCGAAAGATCTTTTAGTCGAGACATTCTTGAGTAAGCCCAATGTCGAATTATAGAATGTGTTTTTATTCTCATTTAAACGATACTGATCAAATGAAATTTCACTAAAGAATCCTGAACTAAATGAATAATGAGCATAACCATCTAAAAATAAACCATCACTATCATTATTAATATATACGCCTAGATTACTTTTTTTAAGACTAAGTAAATTATCTTGTTGAGCGTTTAAAAAAGTGCACCCAATCAGGATAAGTAATGATAATATTTTAGCCATGATGATGAATAAGCCTGATTATGTTTAATTTACTTTTTTAACAGAAAATTTTGGAGCATTAAAGGTAAATACATCAACTTTATCTTGGTAGGTAAAATGACCGACCCAATTTTTTTCATATGTTTTTTGAAATTCCATTAGTGCTATAGTAAAATGTTTGTGATTAAAAACTGTATCAATTTCACCGATAATTTGTAAACCCTCGATTATAGTTTCAGCAAAATTTACATGAACATTAAAATTGCAGATGGGGTTAATTAAGTTAGCAATTCGACTGTTAATTTTTAAAAAGGAAATTAAATTAATAGATCCCGATTTAATCTCTATTCCTTTGAAATTAATCTTTAAATCAAAAGTCATTTTGCTATGATTTATAAACATAAAGTCCTTTTATCATCTCAGTAAAAAATATAGTTTAGTTCACCTTTTGGTACAAGGATCAATTTTATTTTAACCATTAGCGACTACTCCCAAACCTTGAAATATTTCTATTTTTAAAGTTCTGATTATTAATATTATTGCAAGAAAAAATAGAGCGAGACCAATTGATCGATCAACAAGCCTCTTGTTTGCTTTAAACCTTTCAATTAGACGAGTACCAGATAATGCTACCGCAACAAGTACATACCAGGTTATATCAATAATCCCAGCTAAAAAACCGATAATGAACCGATTATAATTAGTTATTTCCTGATTTATAAACTGGCTAAAAACGGCTAAAAAGAAAACAAGTATCTTAGGATTTAAAAAAGAAATCATAAAACCTTCAATAAATCCCTGTCGCCCACTGACTGTATACTGATTGGATATTTTTAAAGTGCTATGAAAAATCATATTAAAAGAAAGAAGGATCAAAACTATTGCTCCAATCAGCTGTAAAATAGTGAAAACCTTTTCATTCGCAAGTACTAAAGATGCTAAACCCATTACTGCAATCAATGCATAAAGCCCTAGACCGATGCCATGGCCTATTGCCGTCATTACACCTTGTTTACGTCCTCCAGCGATCGTATTTCTTATCACGACTATTAAGCTAGGGCCTGGAGATATCGCACCAGCCGCACATGCTAATGAAATCATTATAAGAGAGTTTATATCCATATTTTTATAAAATTTATGTTAGTCTAAATATGAAGATCTTTTAAAATCCACACATAATCAGAAAATATAAAAAAACATATGGTCAAAAAAAGGCTGTAATCAGAAACAAAAAACCCCACTATTGTGGGGTGAATTGCTTAAAAACAATTAAGAAATAATTTAGGCTATCTAACCTGAAATTATAAGAACTTACTTGTTTTTAATTTTTTTATTGATTGGGAATGCAAGGACTAGACCTGCAAATGCTCCATAAACAGTTGTATTCATGGTTGAGGATGCAATAGAACAAGCTGAATCACAACCTGATACTGATGCATATGCAAATCCTGCTACGCTTCCAATCACTGTAAGTAATATTGTTATTTTCATACTAAAGATTAAGTAAAAATAATAAAATAAAAAATAAGAAATATTTAAATATTTGGTAATCCCTTAATCAGGTAAATTAAAAAATAAAGCCCATAGTTACTTAAGTAAAATCATTTTCTTTGTTTGACTATAATCGCCTGCTTGTATTGTATAAAAGTATAACCCAGCAGAAATAACTTTATTTTTATCGTCAACACCATTCCACTGAATAGATTTGTATCCTGCCGTTTGATTATGAGAAACAAGCTTTCTAATCAGTTGTCCCTTTAGGTTTGATATGTAAACATTAACAAATGATTCTTTGGGGAGTTCATACTGAATGGAAGTAGCTGGATTGAATGGATTAGGATAATTTTGATGTAAGCGGTATTCTTTTGGATGCAGTATCTTATCATAATTTGAGACTGTCTCAACATTAATAGGCATAAAGAAACTAATCGTGTCGCTTTCAAAACAAAACTCTGGATTATTATCACAATTTAATATTGTTGGGTAAGCAATAAAATTGACCTGAGTGGAAACTTCTATATTACTAGCTATCACATTCCAAGCCACTGAATCACAAGTATTTGCCATCATACCATAAAACCAGTTTTGGTTTATTATTCCTACAAGGTTTGAATCGGCTTCAAGGATAACTCCAGGATAATTATTGTGGTCGTAATCGGAGTTATTACAGAGTTCCATCTTAATTAAAATAGTATCTTCTGGATTCCATTGATTATCATCATCTAAGATTGTGATAACCGGTTCACTTAAAGTAAATAACCATTCTATATTTATAGCAAAATTAGATACACCTGGCGTACCATAATCTCCGTTGCCATAAGTCAATGAGTCATATTCAACCCAGCTGCTACCAATGTTATTATCAAGATTTAAATTAAGTAAAGCCATCGTTGCACCATTAGGGTCTGGAAATGTGCTACCACCATCATAGGTAATACTATCAACTGTATTCCCGTAAGGGTCAATTAAAAGTATCTCATCAGCACCATTTGCAAGGTTCATATTAGAATACATATAATCAAGGATTATGCCGCCATTAGTAGTCGTATCTGCATTACGACCTAAAACAGCGTATGATTGAGGTCCAATCAAAGTCTCTTCCGTAATAAAGTGGGAATCATCATCATTATCCTTAATTGTAAAACCATTTAAATTAACTTCCTCATAAGAATTATTATAAATCTCAAACCATTCACCCTCACTATCTCCTACGGCTAAAGGATTTTGCATTATCTCATTAATGATAATATTGTACTCGGTGGTATCTATATTTGAAGTGTCAGTGCTTGAAGTATCTGTTCCACCATCATCCATGAACCATATTCGACGGGCAAGTGAAGAGTCTAATACAAATGGGTTGGGTTGATTCTCTTGATAGGATGCAATTGCCCAAGTTCTATTTAATTCTGAATCATCGACCTCATCATAATAGTGCCATTCTAATAATACATTTTTTTGAATATCCCAAAAATTCTGGTCTGCTACATTGTTATACATCGTAAAGAAATAAAACATAGCCCGTGAGGCATTACCTTTATGATCTTCTCTTGGTTCAAATACTTCATTATTCGAATTCGGTGGATTATCCTTCTCTGCAAAATCATTTATGTATTCTGTGGGTATTGTATACTGTGAATAATCATTCCGATACCAAGTATCCGTATCATTATCTGGTATTTCTGCATATGGATCATTTCCACGAGATGAGTTCACATTTGATTTGCAAGGGAATAAATGATGCATATCACTCTTTTGTGGTTCTTCTGATGCACCCATACTCTGTGGATAAGTATGCTCACAGTTAATTCCTTGGTTATACGCATTTGTACTTGGGTCTTGAGTTATATCAAGGGTTATCGTGTACCCAGAATAAACACACGAAAGTTGATTCTCTTCCTGAATATCGATTGTTTTGTAAAGTGTATCCCTGGCATTAGTATATCCTAATGTTGTGGAAGTCTTGTAATTATTCACCAAATAATCGAGTAGAGGCTGTCCAGAAAGTCCTTCACCGATTATATCTTGAGAAAAAGAGATAGATGATAGAAGAATAAGGAATATATAACGAATCATATTTGAATATAATCATCATTACATAATAATAAAAACGACGATCATAAGAGGGAGCATTTTTTATTCCCTGATTATACCTAGATATCATATAAATTATTTTTTTATTAAAGTGAGGAGAAGGATTTAAAAAATGTTGTAAAAAGTTATGCTAAATAGGTCTATCAGGCTAAAAATATTCAAAAAATAAACATGGTACTTTATTTACTGTAATAAAATCTTTATTCCATTTTGTATTAACTTTAAATATGCTTGAATGGTTTAAAAAGAAGAGAGTCTTACAACGATGGAGGCTAATGGGTATACTCTTTTTTGCAACAGTATTTGGGTTTACACTTGCAATAGTAACAATTCAAAGCCAAGGATGGTATTTTCCTTTTTTGATAGTACTTTTTGGTTTTGGTTTTGCTTATGACAAAGAATAATTAATCACCGAAGGTGTAGAATGAAAAAGATAATTACAATCTTCTTTGATTTTATTTGGTACTCCTGGAATAAAATTTTTAGGATATTTTCTTTTGGGCTTTTCACTATAACTTTACTCACTATTATTTTGATTGTATTCTTATACCTAATTGTAACAGGTATATATGACCCAATACCTTTAATAGTAAGGTGGCTTTCTTAGCGAAAATTTAGAGCACGATTGGAAAATTAGAACTATACAAGAATCCGTATTATCCTTTGTGCCTAATTATGTAAGATAAAATATAAATAAGATGAATACTCCTATAAATAGCACTAAAAAAGTTTGTTTTAAAAATGATAAATCCCGTGTTTTTTTATAATAGATATAAATCCCATAAAAATAGAATGATATACCGACTGACCCTGAAAAAAGACGTAAAGATTTCCAATCTAATGGAGCTATTCCTAATCTTGTTGACAGGTTAATAATTAAAGTAATAAACATAAAAAAGATTCCGGATCTATAATAAATATTTTGATTTACTTTATAGTCTGATTTTATTTTTGATTTCATATTTCAAATTACAAAAATTTTAATTATCATTATTTTTTCTATTATTGTACTTCTATTTCGTTATGTTTTTTAGTTCGTTTTAAGAGGTCAATAGAAACTTTAGTTTTTTAATTTACTCAAAATAGAATAAGAAATATTACTAATGAGCTAAACTTGAGAAATTTTGATTTCTGAACTCTAGAACTTTAAAAGAAATGATATTTGTTTAGATTTTATCGATCAGTTGCAGTAAATCAAAAATACTAACAGCAGAGTCACTATTTAAGTCTGCATTTTCTTCATATTCACTAGATAAAACTAAGTTCACTAATTGTAAAACATCCAAGATATTGATAACTCCATCATTATTAATATCTCCACTTAAAGAAAATATTTGTTTGTAAATCCAAGCTTTATTCGTTGATAAAAAACCATTTGGATCAAAACCTCCAAAATAAATAGCACTCTCGCCATTAAATGGTGATTGAACATAACATCTAGTTGCAACTAATGGAGTTTCATCAAAGGATATAGAATCATTGACCTGTTCTAATGTATACTCAGCATTACTATTTCTTACAGCAAATAATGCTCCTCCATAATATCCATTCCAAGATGGATAGTTACCACCTTGTATTGTAGATTCAAAGCCAACGATGTGGACATACTCATTTTCCAAAGGATTAAATACTTTTAAAAATTCATTGTATGCTCCAAGTAAATAATTAACGGAAGCACCAGGCAAATAATCTTCTACAAGTAATGAAAGTTTTGTTTCATAAACTCTGTTAAATCCTCCGTTCAAATTAGGTTCTAAGCGAAAAATTAGCCCTTTTGATTGTCCATTTGGACACCACATTAAAATCATTGAATCATTATTTTCATTTTCATTTTTTATGACTGTTAAGCCTCTTACTCCTCCGACATCGGAATTAATATTTGAACTTAAATCGCTAAAATCATGAGCAATAGAATAAGTCGGGTTTTCGCCATCATTCCGAACATATAGTTTATTCCCGGAGGAGAAATATAAAAAATTGTTTGCAATCGCAATACCCAGTGGACGAATGTTTAAGGGGCCAATCTCAGGCTCTGGACTCCATTCTATTTTACCGGCAATGCTTGGATTATATTTTCCAGAAAAAAGACCTTTTGTTCCAACTGAAATAAGTAAATGCTCAACTCCCGTTATCTGATCAGTGTATAATTCCATATCTCTCAAGGAGTAATCTTCATCGGCAGGCAAACTCCCTTGATGTATAATTGTTTGATCCCAATCATTATTATTTCGAACAAAAGCACTCGCAATCACAGGTCCAGAAATATAGTTGGAAGAGTAAGCCGCAACGATCAATAGAGTATCTGGAGTCTCTAATAGATTTCCACCAGCATTTTTAGTGAAAATAATTTCTTTTAAAATCTCAGGTCTTAAGTAATAAGAATCAAGGTCTAAATCTACAGACCAGGTGTTATTTGGACCATCTAGAGAAATAATTTGAGACCAACCAATATTAGTATTATTTCCTCCATACCATATATTAGATTCATCTTGCCAGTAACTGATAGATGCGAATAATCTATTTTTATGAGCAACTAAATGTAAGACTTCAGATCCACCCATTAGATTATTATTCTCATCATAATTACCAGCGCTAAAAGAACTCTCCCATTCTTGAGCATTTAAAAAAGCAAAGAGTAAAAATATTATATTACCTTTCATAAAATTTTTTTCATTTATTTATTGAATAAGAAAGAATATATACAATATGTGAAAAATAGTACGCCCAGTAGGAGGATATTTAGAAGTGTATTAAAAGTAAAATGATATTTTAATTTTCTATTGTAATAGAAGCAACTCCGTTTGTTGCTTCCCAAAAGTTATAAAGACTTGTACCGTCATCTTCTTTCTTAGAAAACCATTCTGCCGTGGCATCGACTTTTCCCCATTCCTCATCAGATAATGGTGCATCTGTTAAGACAACGACTAATAACTTAAAATCTTTTTGTGAATCGGTTGTGGAGGGAAGTCTTTCTCCAAGAGAGGTCTCTAAGTAGTTAGGTGTAATTGTAGTCTTGGTAGCTGTTAAATCAAAAGTTGTCTCATTTACACTTAAGGAGGTTATGTTGGTAAACATATCAAAGTCTGTAACAGAAGAAATTGGTAGGAAACCCATAAGGTATAACTCTAATTCATTATACGGAACTCCATTACCACCATTTGCAAAAGGACCAAAATGATCAACCGTATATGAGCTATCTCCATTATCAATTAATGAACTCTGATTAAAGCCTCCTAATTGGCCAGGAGTACTTCCACCAGTAAATCCCCAATGACCCCAATATGGATATGAAGTTAAATTATCACCCGCTTCATCTACATTATGAGTAGGAAGTGCAGAGTTTGCCCATTGGTGCGCAAGCTCGTGAAGAGAGGGGCCGTATTTTAAATATTCTAATCCTGTTAATTGCATTACAGCTTTTAGTTTACCTGTAGAACCATAATCACTCGAATAATCAAACATAGTTTTACCTATGCCTTCAACATCATTAGAGACCCCAATCAACATCCCATAGTAAGATAAATTGGATGGAATGTTTGGCTCATTTAAAACAAGAAAAATAAAATCATATTCATCTGGAAAGGTTTCATAAATCTCATTAAATAGAGGCATTCGTAAACTATAATCTCGAAAACCATCATTGTTTATCCAATTACTGTACTCACTTGAAGTTATAAGAAGAGATGAGACTCTGTTATTTGAGTGAAATTCAAATTTAGAAGGAGCATCAGTATCCTCACAACTCCAAAAACCAATTAATAGAACGACATATATATATTTTTTCATATTTAAATTTACAAAAAACCACGCGAAGATAGGGTTATCAGATTAAATAAACCTATCTTATTAAGAAAAGTCGAGTAATCATCTATAAATAATTTTAATTAATTCAAATAAGTCAAATATATTTATATGGCCATCATAGTTTAAATTTGAATAATAAAAAGAGTCATTTGAAATATCATTATTCAATATCATCGTTATAAGTGCTAAGTAATCTAAATTGCTGATTTCTCCATTATTATTAATGTCTCCAATTTGATATGGGTATATGATATCAAAGAGAAAAGCGTATGAACTCTCTTTAATAGAATCAAAGTACTCGTTCGGACCATCTGTCCAAGTACCATTAGAGGTTCCCCAGTATTCATGATCCTCACCATCTTCTGGATACAAAAAATTTTCAATATTTAAAGAATTCAATTGATCATGAATTATACTGGATCCATAAACAAATGGTAAAAATACATCAATCGTAAAAGGATAGCCTGATTCAAATGGAACAACCCCATCAAATGTTCCATGAAACATAATGATAGGAATATTATTTTCTTGATCGATCCAATTCAAATCACCAATAGCCCCCCAACAACTTATAAGACCATTTGGTTTTCCATTATGATCAAAATCATTTCCTTCACAATTAATACATCTTAAATCAGGATCACCAAAACCACCAAATGTTGATTCAGGCCTCTCATCATCTTCCATATAATTTAAATGGAGTCCTACAAATGATCCGGCACTAGATCCCCAAACATATATTTTTTCTTTATCGATACCATACTGCAAATGATTTTCCCGTAGATACCGTATTGCCGCGCTTAAATCTTGAACGCCACGATAAACTGCTCTTTCACTACTATAATTGCTCAGAACATTTAGTCCTAAGCGATAAGTAATACTAACAGATAAGTATCCTCTTTTTGCCGATGAATTAGCTAAGGACACCATATCATCGACTTCATTGTTACCTGTAAAAAAAGCCCCAGGATGAATAAAAATTATTACAGGTCTATTCGTTACCGTATCCTCAGCAGGCTCATAAATATGCATCTCTAAATCAATATTAACTGTATTCCATTCAAATAAAAAAATAAATGGAAGATCCGGTGCATTAGCATATACTACATTTTCAGTTTTAATAACTTGGTCAAAAATTTCATTCTTATAACGTATTTGGCTATACAAAAATGAATAAAAATTATTGTGGATAGGATGAGACTTTTTTTCATGAATACTAAATTTAATTACTATTCATGGATAGTATTGAGGAAATATATGGTTATGGCATATTGAATGAAGATATTGAATTTTGCCACAATATATGTATCTGTAATAAATAGCTATATAATATCTGAGATTGTAAAAAAAAGTATTTGAAATACGAATAAAGCTCAAAAAAAATAATCTTTATAAAGTCTGCAATTATAGGATTAATTATTTGGTAGTACTTTGGTCAAAGTCTCACCTTTAATTATATCTTCTTCTATACTTCTTTATGCTCTAATTATATTTTTTTATTTATACCTATGTAATTATATTTAATTATGAAAAGAAGAATGTTTCTTAAAACTAGCTTTTTAAGTACTTTAGCAGGAATTCTAATCCCAAGTCCAAGCTTTGGGAATAGAGATTGTGATCTTACTTCATCTGATATATTAGGGCCTTATTGGTCGGAGAATCATCCCCATAGAACGATTCTGGCTAACTCAGATGAACCTGGAACCCGAATTTTTATTTCAGGTAAAGTAAAAGAGAATGATTGTGAAACACCAATATCAAATGTTTTAGTAGATGTATGGCATGCAAATGATCAAGGGTGCTATACTGTTTTTCAAGATTGTGAATCTGGGAATTCGAATGAGGATTCATATAATTTGAGAGGACTAATGACTACTGATGAAAATGGTAATTATTCATTTGAATCTGTGTGGCCAGGTTACTATGCAGGGCGACCTCGTCACTTTCATTATAAAGTGACAACTCCATCCGGTTTAGAATTAGTCACCCAATGTTATTTTGAGATAGATCCCTATATTGATGAACAGTGGGAGGAGAATCATTTAGGATTAGTAATACCTCTAGAAGAGACAGAATTTGGTTTAGTCGGTATATTTGATATTATAATAAATGAAGAGACTCCTACAGTTCTTGTCGATCAAGAATCTAAAAAATCTATCCGAGAGTCAGTTTTACATCCTGCTTTTCCAAATCCATTTAATAATAAAGTCCAAATAAAGTTCACTTTAATGGATTCTGAAAATATAGGTATTTCTATTTATGATATTTCGGGGAAATGGGTATGTACTTTATTAAGCCAGCATATGAGTTCTGGAACTCATATATTAGGCTGGAATGGTTCAGATATGAATGGTTCTCTTGTTTCATCTGGAACCTATATAGTGATAATGAAAAATAAAGATTATGTTAAAACACAAAAAATTAAACTCATAAAATAATTTTCAACATACTCTTCTTTCTAGAACTTATATCAGATGACAAAATCAACATACTATAGCATAATAATGTTTGTGCCTCTTATCCATTCTTGAGAAAATTAATCCTTACAAATTGAATCATACAGAGTTTATGCTTTTTTTTGTTTGCGATATTTCTTCCAATGGTTCTTAGGCTTTTTTAAATCAGCTTTATCACCCAGAATTACTTTTTCAACTTTTTGCAATACTTTTAAAAAAGACATATTAAACCTATTATTTCCTTATCCTTGAATCTACAAAAAATAGCAATATAATATATGTATCCGTTAATTATACAACGGAATTTCTTTAAATTTATTTAGTAAGGTAGAAGGGATAATCAAACAAAGTCAAAAGCCATACACTTAAAGTTTGTTTAAAGTAAAATTAAGGACTTTAATTACTTCAGTAAAATCATCTTCTTGGTTCGACTAAACTCACCTGCTTGAATCTTATAAAAGTAAACTCCTGCAGATACAGGTTCACCTTGATTGTTAGTAGCATTCCATTGAACTGATTTAGAGCCAGAGCTTTGATTCTTTTTTACAAGGTGATTTACCACATTACCAAGTAAATCATATATTGTTATATCAACGAATGAGTCTTTTGGCAAATCATATTTTAATTTAGTATTTGGGTTAAAAGGATTTGGATAATTGTCATGTAATAAAAATGCCGAAGAAATATACCTATCATCACTATCGTTACTTAACTGATCCCCTGTATAAAAAAGACCAAACAATGCCATCATTTCATCTGTACTTAAAAATCCGAATGAAACAGTTTGGTCTGTACTATTAAAATATGTTGCTTCAAGTTCTAAACCTTCATTTATATCTAATGCCATAGGGGGATCATACTTCATTACAGGAGGATGATCCCAATCATAAGAGATATATACAAGTTCTCGAAAGTTAGGGTCATCTTCTTTTACTTTAAAAATTTTAAACTGAGTATTTAGTTTGTGTGCATGCGACCATAATTGAAAAATATTTATGGGAATTCCATATTCATTTCCAATCCAGAAGGTTTTATTTACAACTGTTTCTTCATTTGCGGGAAGATAGAGGTCTAGATTAATTAAATCTAAGATTTCAGCAACTCGTTCTACCTCATCAGGGTCAGAATAATAGAAGTTATTATAAACTTCTCCAATAATGGTATCATTTGTATAATTTGCGTAGTGCGAGTTAAGGTCAAAACCAAAAGCAGGGTCAACTTTCAACGCGACCCCCTCTGGAAATGTGTAATCATATAACCTTGTTTGACTTCCTGTAACAAATTTTTGAAATTGCATTTGATACAATACTTGGTTGTTTGTGGTACCATCAAAATTATGAAGATCTCGATATATATTAGGCTGAGGAAGATTATTCATTCCAGTTTCATAATATGAATAGAGTATAAAGTGGTGACTTCCAGGTCTCATTGTTGTCGTAATTCTATTGACGTAGACATAATCTTGAGTATCTAACTCAACATAATAAAATATTTCTCTATCAGATTGAGGTGTTACATTAAATGGTGGTATATGAACTTGTAATCCATTATCGGGTATTTCTAATTGTTCAAATTCAGGGGGTGAAAAAATCGTAGTATCTGACAGTAGGGATTCATCTGCAACTTCACCTGTTTCGGGTGCACCAGAAATGATCCATTGTCTAATAAATTCAAGCTCTCCATTCGTAAGAAAGTCAAGTCCAATAGGCATAATTGAACCATATTCAGGATGGTCTTCATAAAAATGCTCATAGTTAGGGGCATTAATTTTTTCCCATAAAAAGCTTGAATATAAGCTACTTATCCCATTTGTTCCCACGAGTTCGAGTCCATCGTCGGCAGCATGAATATTGTTAGGAGTAGCATTTATCAATTCATCATAAGCAACATCTTCAGTGAGTATAAGTCCTGACTGCTCTGCAAAAGAGGAGCCACTAATATGACACATAGTACATTTTGGAGTTAGAATACCATCTTGAATTATATCCCATGTATGATCCCCAAATAGGGATGAAAATATTATGGAAATAGTGACAAATATTTTTCTTTTTACTCTCATATACTAAATTCTTTTTTATTCATACCCTATCAGTGTTTAACATTACTAAAAAGCTTATCCAATGAATATACTATATTTAAAACATTCTTTATGAGAATGGTAATTATTTTTTCTTTTTTTTAATTTTTTGTTGCTTGTAAGTTTTTCGTAGCTCTTTTAATCTTTGTTTGTAAGATTTTCTTAGTATTTTTTTGTCCTCTTTAAAATGGACTTTTAATTTATTTAACTCTGAATCATATTGCTTTTTTAAGTTATTTATTTCTAGTTGTAAATCAGAGTTTTTAACCTTTATTTCAAGGAAAATTGAATCTTTACTTTTCTTTTGTTTCTCTTCTTGTGCCTGCATTGAAACAAAAATAGTTAAAAATATTATTGTTAGAAATTTCATTAGTTGCTCCGTTAAATCTTTTTAGTAATTCTTGCTTAGTCTTTTCAAATTCTTTGTCAGTTATCAGGTTCAATTAAATCAATAGTTGGTTGGGCAAAAATAATAGACAATAAAGAAAAACATAGTATAATAAAATTAATCATATTCAAATATTAAAGATAATCCTGTTCTTAGGAATGATTTAATCAGAGTTAAAAATTGCATCAAAAAAGCGAGTAGTAGAAATTTTAGAGACTTCCTTGGATAACTCTACCATTTGCCAATGATGCCCAATCATTTCTTTACGAGGTTCTTCTATATTGTATTTATTAAAACGCCAGTAAGATGTCGCAACTGCGGCATAATGAACAAATAACTGGAGGCTTTCTTTTTCAATATCTTTTAATTTTCGTACTTGTTGGTAGCCATGTACAAAAGCACGTGCTTTTTTTAAGTCGATTGTAATATCGTTTGAGCAACAACCAATTATAGCCATACCCAATTCAAAAACAAGATAATAATTACATGCTTCTTCAAAATCTATAATAGCTTTGAAAGATATTGGTTTATTCAGAGATTGTTTAAAAAGTAAATTATCATAGAATAAATCACCATGAATTAAACCACATGGTAAATTAGGAATAATTTTATTATCCAGATAAACAATCTCTTCAGAAAGCCAAGACTCATATTCATTATCTATAGCTAGGCCTAAAGCTTTTGAAAAAAAATGACGTCCATAAGGATGGTTCTTTGGCAAGTAATCAGGTGAAGGAATCTTGTTTAGCTGAGCTACTTTTCTACCAACCTGAATTAGCATGGATTCATTTAGTTTCTTAACAACCTGCCCCTCGATAAAATATTTAAGGATTACTGGTTTAATGCTTTTAGATATAGTATATGTGGTTAAGATTTCACCATTCACAGTTTTTATCAAGCGGTTGCAAGGTACATTATAAGATTTAAGTAACAACAGCAGTTGACCCAATTTAGTTACTTCCTCCAGTCTTTTATCATCACAGACAGTTAACACATAGCTGTTTACTTCATCTTTCAATAAGTAGCTGGAGTTACCACTTCCACCATCAAGAGGCGAAAACTCAATAATTTTCAGATCATAATCATTAGCTAATAACTGAATATTTTGGTGATTAAGTTTTGTGTATATTGCCATTAATTAGTGCTATCTTCTATACAAAATATTTTTTTCAGATGAAGGACTGTTATTTCTTAACCTGATCTTTGGGTGAGCTAATCAATGTAGAATATCAGCATAATTATTAACAATGTTATAAAGTCTCTTTTCTGATTTTTCTATAATTATTTAATTTTGGATGCCGTATTTATTTCCAATAAAATAAACTTAACCCCTGGGGACAAAATCTAACAACAGAACATCTCGATAACCTTCATTAATTCCATCCAGAGATTCAACCGGAGACACACTGTGCCAAACTGATTTGTCAAAGTAGTATGAATCAAAAAAATCTTTTTGTAACCATTTTATCTCTGCTTCCTTAGATGGATTTAGGCTTTGACCGTAAAAAAGATTTTCTCCTGAAGCAATATTATGTCTATCAATTAGATGCTGTACTGTAAAATTTTCATCATCACGATGAATTCCTTCAGGAGTAGGTAATCCAATACGACCCATAAAAGATTTTATTTTTATTTGATGTACTCCAATTTTCCAAGATTTATTTTTACAAGTAATGGAATTAGGTAAGTTTTTAAAATCTAGCCGAATAAGAGCATGTAAAAAATGACTTTTAATGGTCGAATCTGACAGACTTGAAAATCCTCTATTTATTCCACCATTAATAGGGTTTGATTCCAAGCTTTGGTAAAAAGTAGTGTTAGATTGATAATCTAAATGCAAGGATTTTTGACTTAAATAAAATACGCCATATCTTCTTAGTCGATACCTACCATTATCGGCCATATGTGTATCTACCTCTAGCGCATCCCATTCCTTAACAAATTTTTTCAATGAGCCGTTTTTGGTTTTAGAAAAACTGAAATTTTGAGATGGAACAAGAGCACAATGATTTTTTAAAATAATATTAGGTATATCTAATTCAGGAGCTATCTTGATAATATCACGTATTTGCTTAAAAGAAGTATTAATCATTAAATCCTTGGAGTTAATATCTATAAAGAATAACAGGACACTGATAAATAAAAAGTAGAGATATCTTTCATTTGTTTTTGAATTTAATCTAAAACAGGTCTTATCAACTGAAACATACAATTTAAACTACAAAAATAAAAAATAGTAATAGAATGTATTTGCCTGCTTATTAAACAGAGGACTTTCTTCATTTTTATTAAGTGGGGTAGAAGGGATAACAAAAAAAAAGTCAAAAACCATACTCAGATTTTATAGTGAGAGGTACTGAAAGTAAAATTATTGACCTTAGTTTGAAACAAAAAAATCCACGAAGTAGGCGCGGTTAATTATAAAATAGCTCCAATAATTTTTACTCTCGGATTGGATGTTGATTTAATTCTTCTTTCACTTAGGAAACTAGTCATTTTTAAGATTTCAATAAGAAATAGAAATCAATTATGAAATTTAAAACACCTCTTTGGCAGTTTTAATTCGCAACCGCATCTACAATATGTAATAAATCGAAAAGATTAATTTCTCCGTCAAAATTTAAATCGCTACGGTATATTTGATCTTCTTCTAGATCGTAGAATCCCATTATAAATTGTACGCAAAAAATAACATCTATAATGGTGCAACTACCATCTCCATTCACATCTCCATTCAACATAGTTGTGAGTTGATATAATTCATGAGTGGTATAACAAACAAACCAAATTTCACCTCCCGGTCCAACCTTTAACCCCATGATCTGATTGCTGATCCCTGTTTGAATCCTGCCTAATTCAACAACGGGATCTTGAGTAATATCATAAACGATAATATCCCCATTGGCATAATCACTTATTAAAAGCCTGCCATCGTAGATATCTAAGCCTGTGGGCTTGATCAAATCTGTATCTACAACCACATCCCAATCCGTTCCTGACATATTATAATATCCTGCAAGTGTTTCTCCGTAGGGATTTAGATTTTCTGTTACTGTGCCTGAATTAGGATCCATCTTGATAATCCGTTCATTTCCTGTATCAGCGATGTATAACCACCCGGAGGCCGGGTCAAATTCCATATGGCTAGATAATCCGGGGGAGCGTTGAACAACAACTTCAGAGTGGCGCCAGACTTTGCCATCAGAGTGGTCGTCGCCACCGACAATATGGGGCTGCACAAAATCATATTTTACAATGGCATTATGAAACCCATCAAAAACCCAATACACATTTTCGCCGGCACTGGCAATGCCTACTCCGTAGGGAGTCTGATGAATCATATCTAAATGACTACCCAACAGCGGACCATCCTGGTTAGCTCGGGCGTAAATAGAAGTATCTGTGGGCCATAAAACAGGTCCGGTAAAATAACCATTATTATTATTATTTGCATCTTGAACATCCAATGTATTACCGAAGGTGCCATTTTCGCTAATAGCAATAGCACTGGCGATATTCATGAAATGGCCTGAATAAGCATCCCATCTATATTCTGACCATTGGTTATCCTGTCCGGCATTATAATATGTGACTGTGCTCCCACCGTGGTCTCGAACATCAAGATTATTTTCATTGATAATCCAAAGCTCATTTTGCCTCTCAACATCCTTATGAAAGTCTAGATCACGTGGTAAGATCAAACCCTGGGTCTGTGTCCCCATCAAAGTAGTAGTATAGTTACCGATTAAATAAGCATCGATAATATTTTGAGATTGTATTAAAGATACGGTTACTAGAAATGATAAAGCTTTAAAAAGAGAGATAGGTCTTTGATAAGTTTTTTTATTCATTTTTTTAACTTCATATGTATATAAATGATTATTTAGCGTACAGATAATTTACCAATCATCCTGCAAATTTAAAATGGAGTCTTTCTCTTAGTTTATTTAGTGCGGCAGAAAGGATAACCAAACAACGTCAAAAGCTATGCAGAGACTTTAAAGTAAAAGCTCTTAAAAGTGAAATTTTGGACTTTAATTAGAAACAAAAAAACCCCGATTAATCAAGGATTTTTATTGGTTCTAAGATTTAGACCTATTTTATTAAGACCATCCTAATTTTTTTGAAAAGTAATAATGATTTACTAAAGAATGGCATTAAATACATTTATTATAAATATTTAAAATAATTAATCGGTCAGTTTTGGATTCATTATATAATTTTCCTTTAGATTAGAGTAAATCTTTATTTGATATAGAATGAAATTCTGAAGCAGTTTCTATAAGAGAATTAGCTGTCAACTCTTTCACTCCATAAATATCAACAATACACCCGTATTTATCTATTACTTTTTGCACGAGTAAATCAAAATCACCATCACCTGATAATAGAATTATTTTCTCTACTTCTTTGGCTGATTCTAAGATATCAATGGTTATACCTACATCCCAATCGCCTTTAGAGCTTCCATCTGATCGAGATATATAAGGTTTTAGTTTGACATTGAACCCAATAGTTTGCAAAGCAAATTGAAACTTTTGTTGCTTCTCATCTCCTTTATCAATAGCATAAGCATATGCTTTAAATATTTCATCTTTAGATTCTATTTTATTCATGAAACGTCTATAATTAAAAGGACGTTTAAAAGTATCTCGAGTGGTATAATAAATATTTTGGACATCAACAAATATTGCAGTTTTCATCACATATAATATATATAAAAAGTATCTATTATTGTATAATATATGAGAAATAAATATTATAGTGTTTCTAATCTTTATTATATATCTTGGTTATTGAAGGTTGAGGCAAATAGTAGCTTAGTTATTATAATACTAGTGTAAAATGGGGAAGTGGTTGGAGTCTAAAGAGTTACTAAAAAAACTTAAAAGTCTTTAAGTTTAGCAATATAAGCGTAAACATCTTTTGAAAAGGTGCTAAAAGTACAATTTTGGATTCTATTTAAATAAAATCAAAAAAGCCTCGAGTAATCGAGGCTTTTCTATTCATTCTATGTTTAGAACTATTTAAGTAGAACCATCTTCTTTGTAGATCTGTATTCACCCGCTTGAATGGTATAGATATACATACCAGCGGAGACAGCTTCACCAATATCATTAGTCGCATCCCATCGAATAGAATGATATCCAGTAGACTGATTCATATTTATTAAAGACTTAACCATTCTTCCTGTAACATCATATATACTTACACTTACCAATGCATCTTCAGGTAACGCATACTTAATCTTTGTATTAGGGTTAAATGGGTTGGGATAGTTTTGATTAAGTTTAAACCATTCAGGAGTATTTGTTGTATTTGATAGCTCAAGTTGTTGACCGTCATAATCGTCGCATTCATCAAAATCAATTCCTACTCTTTTTAAATTACTTTGTTGATTATTAAAATCAATCACATTGCCTTCACACAAAAAATTCACTACTTCTACCGCAATATTTCCAAAATGTAGATCGATGGTTAAAGTATCATTTATAAAAGTATATGGATTTCTTCCAGGAATGGCATCATTTGTATCTAAAGCATTCCAATAACTTGAATCACATTCCGAAGTATCACAATAATAAGTCAATCTATTTTGCCCATCAAATTCATACATTGTATTTCCGTAGTACTCTGAAATCCAACGACCTTCGATAAAGTAAGGAGATATTAAATTACAGTTTGAGGTGTCTTGACTACCTGTAAATGGTTCAATACAAGTAGGGAAAGGGGCACAGAATTGATTGTTTGAGAGACTAAATCCTTGATTTTCATTCATATAGTCATCGTCCCAATCCAAAAGTAAATCGCAAATACTCTCTGGTATAAGTCCAGTAAATAAGTTATCGGATAAATTGAGAGCATCATACTGTGTCATGCTATTGTGCGCGTACGTTGTAACACCTTCAAGATTTAATAGGTTGCCAATCTCATGAGAAATTTCACCAGTCAATAAATTATTACTAAGGTTAAGAGTTTGAAGACTATCTAAGGTATATAAACCGGCAGGTAAATCTCCTGAAAATTCATTAAAGGATAGATCGAGAGATTTGAGGTTATTAAAATTGCTTATTTCTTCCGGAATGGATCCCGTAAGACTATTGTTCGATAGATTTAATCCCATATGAAAAACTGATGCACCTCCACCGGGGCCAGAAACGTATTCCATTTCACCTTTTAAATTTAATAATTGATACAATTCAACAGGAATATTTCCAGAGAGCTGATTTGAACTAAGATTAAGAGCTATCAAATTAGTTAGATTACCAATCTCTGATGGAATTTCTCCAGAAAGTTGATTGTGACTAAGATCAAGTCTTGTCAAATTAGAAAGGTTTCCAATATCTTGTGAAATTGATCCGCTTATATTTGAATATTGTATAGACAAAATAGTTAGGTTGGTTAAAGTAAATAACTCAGCAGGAAGTGAAGTTGCAGAATCAGGGATAGAAAGCGGCCAACCAATCGAAGTGGTGTTCTGTATAGAATAGCAAGTTTCCCAAATCATAACACCCTCTGTACCATCATCAGCATAGCAATCTACATCCACTGGCATTTCTAGAGCACCTTCATCTATCCATTGAGCAATTAAACCTATTTCAGGCTGGGACAAAGGAGTTCCATTTTGTGGCATAGATAGTTGATTGTTTTCAGGTAGGGTGATTCTTTCATATAGAAGACTATTCGAATGATCATCGGGAATTATATTATTACTATTATTTCCACCTTCTAAAACATTGTTGTAGGAAGAGAGGTCTAATCCTCCGGCGTAGCCTCCACCGTTATTATGACAACTTATACAGTTATTATCAAATATTGGCTGAATTTGAGTATTGTAATCAACTTGTGCTGCGAGAGTAGAAATAAATAAACTAATATAAATTTTATTTTTCATTATCGGATGTTCCTGTAATAGTTAAATAAATTGCTATGTTTTTTTTAAAATATATGTTAATTAAAACTTCATTAGATAAAATTATAAATAATAAAAATTTAAAAGAATGCAGATGGTAGAATTATATTATTTCATTAATACAACTTTACTAGTTTCTCTTATTTTACCTGAACTGAGCTCTGTGAAATAAATACCCGTTGCCATAGTCGAAGCATTCCATTTTATTTCATAAGACCCTTGCTGTATCCTTTCATCTAGTAACGTTGCAACTAGCCTACCTGAAATATCAAATATCTTTAATACTGTATTACTCGCAACATTTTCACCTAGATCAAAGCGAATTGTGGTTACGGGATTAAATGGATTTGGATATGCTGTAAGGAGTCTATATTTATTTGGTAATTCAGCATTTACTAGAGGATCTACCTTTACATATTCTGCCGGAATCAGATACATCTCAAATGTAACTACAAAAGAGGTCACATCTTCAACATCACCAAGTAATTCAGAAAAACCTTCCTCTTCCAAACATAATTGATAGTTCGTAGCACCGTCACTTTCATAACCATCACAAAGATGATTATCACCTGATAAAACCAATGTATCAAACGGTACTAGATCACTTTCGCTTTCGATAAAATAATAATTAAAACCTATTGTTTCCGGATCTACATTACCATAATAATCTTCCTCTAAAAAAATTAACGTTAGGCTATCATCTCCACTTGTCGTGTATGTGAAATCAGTTGTTTCAGAATAACCATTTTCCTCAGATAGGACCTCAAAACCTGTACCATCAGAGTTAAATATCATCTCTGTTTCTTCTCCTGATGAGTCGGAATCCATCATTCCCATAAAAGTCAACTCTGTTTCAATACCTGCCTGTAATTCAATTAGCTCTGGACCAATCGTACCATTTAATGTCAAGGTCCAGTTTTCCACTTCATGCGTCAACACAACATTTGAAAATTCAAAGGTATAACCTGATTCATCCAGAGTAACATTACTTGAGTTACCCTCTTCTAAACTAAATTCGATCCATTCACTTCCATTGAATAGCATTGCATTAACAATATCAATATTTTCTTCAGAGTCATTACTTGAACCAAAATTAACGATGGTTGGAGAAGATATATTTCCGAGAGATTCCCCCATCATTAAGGAGGAAAATTCCATAAAATTCATATTCATTACACTTCCATACTCAGTATGGTCATCTCTGGAATCATCTTCAACGGCATATCCAGCTAAGTAAGAAGCCGCACAAAGTCCATCTCCATCATCACAAAACCAACACACACAATATTGATCACCTGATTCAAAGCCAATATTCCCGTCATTATTAATATATATCATACTGTATGTTTCGCCATAGAATGTAAAGTTTGAGCTTAAATCTTGCTCAAGAAAACCATCATCTTGAAGTGGGATTTGATTCAAGTAAGAACCGGGAAGTTCGGTGATGGGTTCAGTTGAAACAGAATAACCAAACATATTAGCGTTACCTGGTGTGAATGTAACCTTTATATTTTCTAAATCCAGTTGATTATCGTTTGAAAACCCTTCAATTGGGTTCATAGACACTATTTGAGGTGAACCACTAAGGTCAATACCTGTATACTCTCCGCTACCATTGGCGACGCCAATTGCTAAACCACCAGGTGCGGTTTCAGTATGTTCTCCTAAGAGTGATAGATCTAGAAAAGAAAGAATGATTTCACCTGTTTCATAAATTAATTGAATCTGAAATGTTTGAGTCTCATCATTATTATCAAATAAAGGAACATCGATGAAAGTAATGACGGCTTCATTATCCGTATTATCAAAATAGACTTCTCCTCCAGAGCTGGGGTCGAGATCAGTTAGGTATGCTCCAATCCTTGGACCATAGGTATATTCACCATCACCATCACCATCACCATCACCACCATCTAGTGCGCCAGCGGATAAAAAGTAATTTAGTTCTAATGGTTGAGCGACTTCAGGGATTGTTGTAGATGCATTCACCGTTCCGGCACCTTCTACTAATGCAATCATTGATAGTGGGTCAGGGATTGATTGATCACTTCCAACAGTAATAAAAGCATTATTTTCTGCATTAAAAACATACCATTCACCAATAAGATCTTCAGCATCTCTAGTGCTTTGATTCTGTTGAATGGATGTATGATTTTTTAAATTGACTTGATATTTATTTTGTATGACTTTTGCCATCTTAGTAAGATGATCCGGAAATTGAACTTTGGCAAAACAAAAGGAGGTTAAAAAGATGATAATAGTTATTGATTTCATATGATTCTCTTACTTTATTTATTTAAATTAAAAATTAATTTACATCTCACTTTATAAATAAAAATAACCTTTTTTTGATTTATTTAATGGGGTAGAAGAGATAACCAAACAAAGTCAAAAGCCATGCACTTAAAGTGTGCTAAAAAGTAAAATTTTGGACTTTAATTGCATTCACCTTCAGTCCATTCTGTGACACCTGCAATTCCAGCATAGCAATCATTTGAATAGTTTTCACCATTGCAACCACAAACAGGGGCATACATTTCATAACAAACACTATCATCAGAAATAAGTGATTCATCTATGCAATTTTCAGGAGAAAGTATATTTTCCTCTTGCTGACATCCAACGAAAGCTAGCCCAATGAATAGTAGTAGTGGTAGGTGTTTAATCATAATAGTAGTACTACTTGAGTTAATTAATGAGATTCAACAAATTTTTTTTTAGGTTTTTACTGTACAATGAACAATCGTTTAAAAAAGATACTTTACTCATTAAAGATACTATTTATTAACAAAAGTTAAGCTATGCAAGCAATCGAAATCATAATATGTGTTTACCTCTTCATTAGACAACTGACTTTCTTTTGGTTAATTTAATTCCATTTTGATCTCCTTTAGTATTCTTAATTAACTTTATCGTAAGATATCAAATATAAAAATAAAAGGTGAAGTATGAAAAGACGTGATTTTTTGAATAACACAACTAAAATCTTTTGTGCTTGTGCCATTGGTGTTGGAGTCCCCTTTTTAAAGAGTTGCACAGAAAATGTTGTGATGTCATCGGAAAATAGAGAAGAATTACTTATTGATTTGAATTTAGATTTCTATAACCCATTATTGCAAAATGGAGGATCAGTGGTAACTAATAGTAATATTATTGATTCACAAGGATTACTCCTACTACGTTCCAATGATATTGTCAAAGCATTTACTAATAATTGTACACATTCAGGCTATGATTTAAAACCATTTCAAAATGGTATCTCAACTTGTGTATCTGGACACGGAGGTAGATTTAATTCAAATGGTATTGCAATCTCAAGCCCAGCAAATGGTAGTCTTCAAGAATATAATACACAGTTAAATGAAAACATTTTAACTATTTATGGTTAAAGTCTATTTTCAAATTCACAAGAATTAACGACAAAAAGCTCGTTTCTATTGATTCAAGTAGAAAAAACGCTCAAATGAATAAAAAAGATTTAAAACAAGTATGGAATAGCGTTTGGGAGAAAGAACTCACAGAACTTGAGGTTCAACAAAGATACTTTAAGAAATTAGAGAAAGAACTAAAAGGTGAGGATAAGTACCATTTAATGAGCGCATTAAAAACTATTGAAAATTTAGCATTAGAAGAAAATTTTGTTGAATATATGCCATCGAGGGACTTTAATAAACCAATGGAAGATAAAGAAAACATCGAATTTCACACGGATAAAACCATTTTAAAAAGATGACAAAAAAAGATAAAGAAACACTCAAAGATAAAATCATAGATGGTAAGATGACTAGGGTACAAGCAGTTACTGAAATCAAAAACCAGTTAAGACGAAAGAAAGAGAAAAAAGCAGTGGAAGATTATAAGAAATCCATCGAAAATGATACCTATCATGGTGATGGTACGGAATGGATAGTTGAAAAAGATAAAGATGGTACTATTTATAAAAGAATGATGGGTTCAGACAAGAGAGAAAATGTTAGGTAGTTGAATTAGACATAAATTAATTCTGGAATTATCATAAAAGTTGATATTTTAATCCTATCTCGCCTGAATCTTCTAGGTCAAACTCTTTAATTATCCCTTCGGACTCCGTAAAACCAAAACTCTTATAAAAGCCTTCAGCGCCACTCTCTGCAGGGACATAAGATGTTTTAATCTCGTCAAAAACTTTAAGTGATTTAACATAGTCAATCACTTGAGTCAATGCAATTTTACCATAGCCCTTTCCTTGATATTTTTTATCAATCATAAAACGCCATAAAAAGCATTTTTTTTCTTCTGTGAACAAATCTAACATAACAAAACCAATAGGCACATTATTATTAAAGATTCCTTTGAACCATGCTGAATTTGAGTAATGACCTTGGGCAATAGAAACTGAATTGGGTGCAACTTGATTTCTTTGGCGCTTACTTACATCCAGATCAATAATTGATTCTAAATTTTCTTTTGTTATGTCTTTTAAAATAATCATTAATTTAATCTACTCCGCTTCCTAGAAACAAAAAATGAACTTTCTTGATACGTTTTTAGAGCTTAGAAGGGATGACCAAACAAAGTCAAAAGGCATATACTTAAAGTGTGTTAAAAAGTAAAGTTTTGGGGCTTTAATTCGAGGGAAAGTAGATTATGATTATTGAGATTTTTAGAATAAATCAAAGTTTAGCCTCATTCCAAATTGATTTTGATTATTTGAAAAATTTAACATCGGATTATAAGTGAGCTGTAGCTGCTTACCATATTTATATCGAACTTTACCACGTTTTTTTTCGATTAAGTGTAACCCTTTCAATCTATCATAAATAAAATCGCCCAAGATAATAGCTATTCCTATAGCAAGTAAACCACCACCATCTCCACTACTACTTTTATAAATCTCTTTTAGATCATAATGGATAATCTCTCCTTCGATGCTCATAGGTACCTTTTCATACCTTCTTTCATTGTCATTATTTGGATTATGAATAATATGAATATTTTCATTATAATTTGGCCAATCAGATTCACCCATCGATAATGCACCTCCAATTACACAAGCCAAACCTCCTATCCCAATATAAAATAGACGCTTGGCCATTCTTTTTTCCCCAGCATAGTAATGTGTACTACCGGGTATAGGAATAGAGGACCATAAGTACGCTTGTGATAATCGCCTATTCATATCCTCATACTCTTCAAAAGTCATTTCTGATGGTATTGGATATAAAGGTGTTTCTGATAAAGGGTCAGCATTGAAGTCTTGAGCAAGTATATTTGCTTTAAAAGTAAAAGCAATGAATATGGCCGTAAATAAATATTTTTTCATATCTAAATCTACAAAAAAAATAGTTTTAAAATGCGTGTGCGTAGTATTATTTGCCCCACCCACATTGATTCCTGATGCATGGAATATTCCTTAACCAAAGTAACAACAATTGAAGGATTTCGATTAGAAACAAAAAATCCCATGAATGTGGTTCTATTTTTCATTATTCCTCTTCATTATTCATCTTTATATAGTTATGACTATCTCTATTCTTTCTATGTTGTTCTGCATCAAACTTAATTTTGCCAGCCATTGCCTCTGCAACTTTATCACTTATTTGATTTTTTTGACTTGAAGAATCATTTTTTTGCATCTCAGAACCTGCACCTGCGCCAAATGCTATTCCTAAAGCTATACCAAGACCCACATTATCGAAAGCTACTCCAAGAACAATTCCAAAGACTACCCCAAATGCAACTCCTAATGCTATCTTATTCCCATCTGATGATTTTTTCATGATCTAAATCTACAAAAAATAGTTTTAAAATGTGTGTGCCTGCAATTATACAACGGACTTTCTTTTGAATTACTTTACGGGGAAGATGGATTTATAAAAAAGTCAAAAATGCCATACTCTCCATCAGGAAAATATTTTTATAAACGCTACACCAATGGGCGTTGTGATAGAAGATTTTTAAGATATTCAATAAAACCTGACAATTATAACGAATAAAAAAAACCTCAATGAAGAGGCTTTTTTTATTCGTTATAATTTATTTATTTAAATCTCTGTATTTTTTTTCTTTGAACCACTGCAAGAACCATATTCCTTAGTAGTTGCACTTGCCTGTTCAATTGAATAACCAGTATTACTTTTAAGATTTTTAATTATATCATTACGATTTACTTTTTTGTCATCGTATGTCACAGTTGCTATACCTTTACCAAAATCTACGGAAGACTCTTTAACTCCTTCAATCTTTTGAACAATAGAATTAATCTTTCCAGTACAAGAAGAACTACACTGCATTCCATCAACCTTAATTTGGGTAGTATTTACTCCAGCGAAGAGAGAAGAGATGAACAAACCTGTAATTAATGCATATTTCATTTTAATACCTCATTATTATTTAAAATAAATATAAGTTGAATTGTTTTTAATTGTCAATAGAATAAATGGCAAAGCCAAGAATCAGTGGATCAAGGGAAAAAAATATTGCTAAGAAAAACTGTCTCATGCACAATGATTACACATCATTCCACAAAAAAAATGGAGTTTTTCTTATAGTTTATTTAGTGGGGTAGAAGGGATGACCAAACAAAGTCAAAAGTCATATTCGGACTTTAAAGTAAAAAGTGATAAATCTAAAATTTTTGAAAAAATTCATAAAAAACCACTGCGAATAATCATTTCATTTAATTTGAAAAAAACTATATTCATTTTTTATATTTTGATATGAAGGAATTAGTAACATTTTATTTACTATTATGATATTATCATTTGTATTATTGAAATGGCATCAAAGATATTCACTTCACCATCTCCTGTTATGTCTCCAATTTCATACCCGCAGCTATTAATATCATTATTTTCTATAATATCTAGAAGAGTGAGTACGTCAAATATATTAATATCATAATTGTTTTGCTCATATACCTCCCCGTAAATATTAGCATTTGTAAACACATTTAAATTGTCACATAAGTCACAATCATCCCCAATATTATCGGCATCAAAATCACTCTGTCCTGGGTTATATATATCTACACAATTATCAAGATCATCTAATATTTCATCACCGTCGGTATCTGGTATGATACTACTCAAGCCTTCTTCAATAGCATTAATTATCGCATTTAGGTTATGCCCTGGGGAAGTATAAATTACTTGACCATTACCATTAATAACGACATTATGAGGTATTGAGTTACCAAAGATAAATGATAAAGAATCCATCTCATCATCTAAAATAGGGAATGTGAGTCCGTAATTCGAAGACCACTCTTCGCATGTGTAGGGAGCCCCCCAACTCTTTCCCGCTGTTAAGACTATAACGTTTTCATTAATATATTGCTGATAAACAGCCTCTAATTGCGGAGCCTCCGCTTGACATCCTCCTCACCATGTTGCAAAAATGCTCAAAAAGACTACTTGGTTTGCTCCGTATTCATCATAACTCCAATTTTCTACACCATTCATGCATATTGGCGCACCAAAGTTTTCGATATTATCTCCAATTTGATAATATTGTGCTTTCCCAACCGATAATAAAAATAGTATCAGAATTATTTTTTTCTTCATTTAATCCTTCTTTTTATTTTGAATTTTATTAACTGTATTCTAATATTAAACTTTTTTTAAGCACGTTCAAATCTACAAAAAATAACAACCTAATGTGCTTGCCTCTTATTTCGCATACCCACCCGTAATGAGTTGCGAGGTTAGGACTTTGTTTGAAAAAATGGATTTTTTTTTGAATTACTTTGTGCGGAATGCTATTAAATAAGGTGGTTTAAATTGAAAAGCCAAGTGAAATACCAGCCCATGGAGCACTAAATTTCCCAAGAAATAAATAATATCCTTTCAATTTAATCAAAAATCTATTTTCATTGTAAAATTTTTGAATACCTCCACTAATAAAAAACATCTTTGAATTAGGATTTACACTTTCACCATTCATCGTCAAAGTTCCTTTTAATATCGTTGTTCCTATTCCATATTCCATATTTTGAGTATCTGATTTCAAAAGATATGATAAACCTAAAGGATAAAAGATAATGTCATTTTTTATCGGTCTATTACCTTCAGCTTCACCTTTTTGTGTACCAAAACCTACTCTAGTTAAAATATTTTTGGTTATCATCCTTTCATAGTTCAGAGTAGTTAAATAACCAGCACCACCAAGTTCTGTATAAAAATTATTTTTTTGGGCTGGTAATAATCCTAAGAAAAAGATGAATAATAGATATTTTTTCATAATTAAATCTACCCATCAGCCTATAATTAAAAAAATTTGACTTTCTTTTGAAATACTTTGTGGGGAACGCAGACTAAGGCTGCAACCTAAAAGCCCATACGTCCATAGGGGGTGGGCTTCTAACGATGGCTAACTATTTCTCTTTGTATTGGATGTTTGTATTCATGGGGAGTTGGAGATACCTTATTGATACAACTTCAAATTGTCGTGTTAATTCAAATTCAATATAACCAGTACTGGTATCACTAGTAATCGTGTCATTTTTTCCTACATAGTAATGTATCCAGCGACACTTATCTACTGAAATACAATCATCGTCATTTAAATAATCAGTTGCCTCTAGTAACCTATAAACGTGAGTTCCATCCATAAAAACATCATCGTGTTCATCTTCACAGAACATTTCACTATTTATTCGTTCATCAAATCTTATCCATTCACATTCAATGTATGGAAGTATTTCTTTTACTTCTTCTTCTACTTCACCACAGCCAATGAAGAATAGAGGTATTATAAATATGAATTTCAGATAATGAGTCATAATAAAATTTTCCTAAAAGAAAAAATACATTGATTGTCAGTTTAATCTTTTACACAACGGACTGAAAAACCATTTTTTTTATTAGTTGCTCGGCGAGATATTGCTGGATTGATGTTATTTAATAATCTATACAAAGCATTTTTACCAGATTCGTATCCTGTAGCTGTCCAAAAGTAACAATACATACCATTTCCAACAAAATTTCCAAAATAGAAATCTAAATACCCACCTGGTATAGCGGTAAACCCGGTTTCATTTGTTGCTCCAGTATTTGGAGAATCCCAATATTCAAAACCAGTGTCCTTAAGTTTTCCACCTTCATCTGTTCCTCTCCATGATAAACTATCTAGATCACGCTCTTTAACACCAAGAGTCTTTTCTAAAACTTTCCATTCATCATCTGTTGGAATATGCCAACCTTCTGGAGCAATTTTTAGACTATCATTAACGGCAAACCAGTTATAAAGATTACCGTGCCTACTAAATTGCTGGTTATTTTCATATTGATAATAAATGTTAAATGCACTTGTTTCAAGGTTTGCCCATGCTGGTCCATAAGACAATGGGATTGAAGTTCCATCTCTAAACCGAGTTACTTTTAAGTTTTCTACCATCCATGCTTGATTCCCTATAATGATAGTATTGTATATATTACCATCTATGTCCAAGACAGAAGCACAAGAATCTTCTGGAATCTCAGTATTACCGCCAACGCAAACATCGCATGGATTTAGGAACGCAATTCCTCCTAAGTCACCATTGCAATCATCAATGGGTTCATTCTTATTGTTGTTTTTACAGCTGATAAGAAAAAATGAAAATGCTAAAAAAAGTTTAAGAGACTGTTTCATGCACAAAATTACACATCATTCCACAAAAAGAATGGAGTCTTTCTTATAGTTTATTTAGTGGGGTAGAAGGGAGAACCAAACAAAGTCAAAAGCTATACTCGGACTTTAAAAGGTGCTAAAAAGTAAAATTTTGGACTTTAATTGCATTCGCCTTCAGTCCATTCTGTGACACCTGCCGTTGTTGATTTTTTTCAGCAATTTATTGACAATGGTTTAGTTTGAAAAATTAAAGGACTTTATTTAAAAAAAGAAAAGCCTCGAATCATCGAGGCTTTTCTTTTTACTATATTTTTAGTTTATTTTAGTAATACCATCTTCTTTGTTTGACTAAAATGACCAGCGGTTAAATGATAAAAATACATTCCAGCTCCAGAATTATTACCCAAATTATCCATCCCATTCCAATTAATGGTTCTATACCCCGGAGACTGTACTTCATCAACTAACGTTATTACTTCACGCCCAAGTAAGTCAAATATCAAAAGTGTAACATATTCCTCTTTTGGTAATGCATATCCAATTTGGGTATTTGGATTAAAAGGATTTGGGTAATTTTGAGTTAAACTAAATATTGAAGGAATATTTGACTGATCAATATTAACATTTACTTCTTCAACACTTAGTTCAACCTTTACTGAATCTTTTTGACCAGTAATAATATTCTCTACTAATATTTTTGACTCATAATATCCAAATTCTAGATTGTTTGTATTTACAGAGATATTAATAGGGGATGTTTCTAAATAATGTACATAGCCAGAATCAGTAGTTGAAATCCATTTTGGAGTCACGCCTAGACGAATATTATCAAGAGCCACACCGGAAGCCCAATTCCCATCATCATTAGATCGAAATGCAATATCTATGACTTGACCTGAATATGAATCTAAATTTATGATTTCTTGTAACCATTGTTCATTATTACCATCCCAGACATCAAGAAATAATACTTCTGTATAATTCTCCCAACCATCTGTTGATACGGAAACATGAAGCTTTTGGCCAAAATTTCCAGTAAAAAATCTTGAGAATGATAAATTAATGAATGCATTTGGAAGTTGAATTGGTCCAGTAAAAAGCATGTCGTTAGAACCATCACCATTACAAACATCATCATTAGTGGCAATATAATAACCATCTCCTAGTGGTACATCAAAATAAGAACTTGAGACATCATCAGTTATGAACCATCCAGGATTATCACATTCTGCGTTCGTGCTTAATGTCCAACCATCAGGTAAAAGAGCATCATCAAAACCAACATTAATTTGAAGGTTTTCAGCTACATGAGCATTATAACTAAGCACTGATGCTTCCTCACCATTATTCGTTACCCCAA
Organism: Fidelibacterota bacterium; assembly: GCA_028338895.1. Taxonomy (GTDB): domain Bacteria; phylum Fidelibacterota; class Marinisomatia; order Marinisomatales; family UBA1611; genus JAOLAV01. The sequence continues at coordinate 2,361 of JAOLAV010000001.1, read as the reverse complement.
ATGATATTATTGAAAGACTATCGTTCGGCAATGTTAATTCTAATACGTCATCAGAAAGAGTCATTGATGGGATGTTCCCATTTTGAATATTTATTTTACCATTATTTATATCAAAAAAAATATTATCATTAGCCCTAACCATTAGCCTAGCGGAATTTGTGGGTATTGTTGGCGGAACTGTGAATGTGTATGAACCACTGTTTGGAATAGATTCAGCAATGATATAATCAAAGTTCTCATCTCCATTAGTAGAGATGGCTATATCAACACTTTGACAGTTTACACCATCAGGATCATTTGTATTTGCTATATCCCATGTAATAGTCTCATCTGAACCGACAACCCAAATAGTTGAGTCTAATTGGGAAGTCACTCTAAATGGTCCTGCTGTTCCATCAACAAAAAATTTAAGATTTTTATGATTAAGAGAACCTGCATACGGATCATTAGTCCTTACAACAAGCCTCATATTCATCTCTCTCGTTGCAAAAGGCAATTTTTCTACAATCTGATTTACACCAGTATATACATCAATACCATATTTTTCGTACTCGTTATCTAATAAAACATTCATATCTGGAAACACTCTTTTATAGCCTTTTGAATGAGGACTTACTGGAGCAGATAATGAACCTTGAGTTGGTAATAGAAATGTTCCAGCATCTGGATCTGATGAATATTGTTCCTCTGCAGTATCATTTGATTCCCAATTATAGGTATAATTTTCATTTAATGGATCACTATCACCCTCAAGAACATAAGGGGTTTCTGCGGGTATTATAATATTTTCTGGGGGAAGAATCAGCTCTGGGATAATATTGTTTGTTATCTCTTGATTATAGCCATTGTGATACCACCAATTCCCATATGGACCAACTGTCTCTTGATAGTTTAGAGCCCATTCTGTACTATGAGTTGAGAACATATTTGGCGTATCATTCACTCTATGAGCCATAATGGTTCCACCTAGAGAGGTTCGAATACCATCTTCACCACAATAATTGTGAGGAGAACCAAAATTATGCATTACCTCATGAGAAAAAACCCACATCGAAGGAATTTGTGCAGAAGTAGGACCCGGACAGTAAGCAAGGCCACCTGGATATCCGGTATCAAATACTGCTCCATAGTCCCAGACCCGTTCTTCATCACTTGAATCCCATCCACCGCTACCAATTCGTGCATCCAATACTGAGTCAACTACGCCTAGTTCACAACCAATATCTGCCCAACCACCTCCGCAATCCTGTTTAAAAGCTTCAGGTGCAGGATTACTATTCGTGAAAATTAATTCATCGTTATTTTCAATTATTTGTAACTGAAAAGCTACATCTCTTACATATAATGCGTTTACATAAGCAACGGAGCCAACAAGCCATGTTAATCCTCCATCTACAGTACCATCAGCAGCTTCATTATTAACCGCTTCAGTTACCATTGCGGCAAACCTGTAGGTTACTAATTCTTTTCCTGAAGGGTAACATGGGTCATCTGACCCCATGCATTCTGGGAACTCTCTAGTTTGCTCTGAGATATTACTGTTGGTTTTACAAATTGTATTTTGGTTTGGGAACTTTTCACTATAAACCAGTATTCCATCATTTCGATCATTTTCACTATACGATTTAAAATGGGAAGGATCTTTATAGGAATCTATTGACCCAACTATCCTTCCATTATTTAAAACTATTGTAGATCTATGAGAGGGATTTTCGACTCCAATACCAACATAGGTTTTAATGTAGGGATATTTTTTTTCTAGGTTTGGATGAATCACAGTATTTTCATAAAATTTAAAAGATACTTTTTCGCCAAATGAAGTTGGCATCATTAAAATAACTTCAGATGTTTTTTTTTCAGAAGCATGGGGTGTGCCTTGAAGTTTATTCTCAAGATCAGAAAAATTTAAATGATACTTTGAACCATCATTTGTCTTTTCGATATAGGTCCAAAAGTCTTTATTCTGAATTTGTGCAAAGGTATATGATATGAATTGAAAAATTAAGACTAATAGAATTAAAAATATATTTTGTTTTTTTTTCATCGGTAAACCTTAGCTTTTTGTAATAATGTTTTAAATAAATAAATTTTAATCGTCACAAAAATACAATAAAAATCAAGATATTTTAATACTACAAAAATACTCAGACTGATACTCCAACAGTACTCAAATAGATTGCATAGTCTAAAAATAATATTGATTTTAGGTGCAGGGTTAGAAAATATCATTGATAAGCTGAACTTTCTTTTGAATTACTTTACGAGGAACGCAGACTATTAGGGAAGAAGGGATAACCAAACAAAGACGAAAGCTATACTCGAACTTTAAAGTGAAAAGTGCTAAAAGTAAAATTTCGAACT